>JADQBO010000364.1 GCA_016278585.1 Desulfosporosinus sp. | reverse complement strand
AATTTATGTACACCTTCAATCTGATGCTCGTACAAATCAATCTTCAGGCTTCTAGGAGTTTCAAAGGGCATCTCTTTCGTGACCCTTACCTCTTCTCGATGATTAAGTTCCGTTAGATTATCCTTAATCAAGAGCGTTGGGTCTTTCTGCTTAGTCTTCGATAGCTTAGCTTCTTCCTGTAGTTCTTCGATGCGGGTTTCAAAGGCTTCTTTGCCATAGTTCTTAATAAATCGACCATGGTGCTCAATAAACTTCTGGTCAGGATTTCCAAGGCTTTTCTCTCTTATCTCACGTAAAGTACTGGCACTCTTAATCTGATTTAGGTCAAGAAAAGCATTGGATATTTTTGTAATTTCCTCTTTAAGCTGCTCACGATCCACGAACACCTTATAAGGTTCTCCCTCATTTGTTAACGCTAGTTCCGTAACATTTCTTTCTAGTATGTCCATCTCCACGAGCTTTTCCTGCAGCATATCCCGATCCTCTGGATGCCAGGGAAACACTAATTCATCGGTATACATAGAAGGTGGTTCATAGGCCTTTGAGAAATCAAACCAGCTCTCATCACCGTTATTCGAAGGGGAAACATTCGCTCGATAATTCAAGAAGCCTAATCCTTTTACCCTAGGACCATAAAGTGAAACATCAAAACTCTCATCTTCTAATAATTCATTGTGTCCTCTATAAAACTCCTGCTCCCTTTCTCCAGTCAGTAAACGGTTTCGTTTAACTTTTCTCGCAGCTTCCTTATTTTTAATAACTACTTTAACATCCTTACCGTTTTCTTGAACAGTATAGAAGTTTTTGACCTGCGAGTTCTTATCAAAGGCCTCTACAAATAAATCGTTAAATTCTTGGCTTTTACTATCGATGGAAGGCTTAACCTCTAAGCCTTGAGGAGTTTTGGTAAAATCCAATTTGAGCTCATCGAGAATGATGGGTTTATTCTCAATACTCAGACGTTTATTAAAGGAAATAGCCGCTCTATCGGCATAGTCCTTGATTAGCGCCAGCAGTTCAAACTGTGAAGCCACGTCCTTATTAAGCGTCTCATTTTGGTTATATTGCGCGACCCTTTTCAAACACGTGTACATGTCTGGTGATAACACTCGTTCGTTACCGTCCACGAGAACGATATTATTTCTTAGTCTTCTAATATCATGCTCTCGGCCGTCTTGAAATTTAAAATTATAAATTACCTGATCCGTCTCTGAGAAATTCCCGAAATTTTCAATATAGAGAATCCCATCAAAGATCGGCGGCAAGTTCAAATAGCGATAGTCTTCAATCGGATGATTGTCTTCATCGTAATACAGTTCATAAATGTCTTCGTAGGGAATTTCTAAAAACATCTTATCCTCCGATAAGAGTAGATTAGACATATTGGTAAGCAATCGAACCTGATCATCAGCACTTTCAAACGAGATGTTACGGCTGCTCTCTCGTAAACTAATCCTAATTTTTTCAAAGTCTGAGAAATCAGGCGTTAGGGTTCGTACCTTTATGGAATGAATCAATGATTTAAGTTTGTCCAAGCCAAATCTCACGATTTCACCCCCTCATTTTATAACCATGTGTTTCAAATTCCCATTGAAATGTTTCCTGCCAACCATGAGTGTGCGATTTGTAATATACAGCAATTATTTTATTTTTTAGCACCAAAGAAACCATATTAGTTCTACTATAACCTTTAGTATTTCGTTCGACATTATTGATACTAAGATTCTTAGTCTTATACATATGCAAAGCACCCATCTTAGCAAATTCAATAAACAGATGTTTATCTGTTTCCATTAATATAGCCCCATCATACTTTTCAAAGTATTCGATCCGATAGAAATAGTGGGAATACTTCTTCCAAAAGTTAAGGCGTATTGGGTCACCTGCAATCTCTCCAAAAAATCTGCCGATTTTCTTCTGAGTTTTCCAAAGTGTGAAAACCTTTTTCGCTTCATCGGTTATGCCTTGCCATTTTATTTTGTTTTGCCCGTAGGGGTCTCCTAGTGTTTCACCGATAACATTAAACATCTCTTCCAAGTAGATTGGCAGTTTATCAAAGTCTTGACGATATTTTTGAGTTAAAAGAAATTTCTCGAAAGAGCGCTTCAAGGCATTATAATCTTTAAATGAGTTGACAATGTGTTTGACAAGGGTAAAGTCTTCAAGACTCTTTATACTGACCATCCACTCTTCAAGTAACCTTAAAATTATGGTGATATAAATTCGATGGTTTTCCTTCATCAGAATCTGATCTTTTCCATTCTGGATATCTTCAAAGGTTTTAAAGCTTTGAAAATATCCATATAGAAACCTAAAGAAGCTTGTATGATTCTCGCTATTCAGAATAACGTCTTTCAAGGATGCTAAGGGTTCTTTCCAGACTTTGTTTCTTTCAATGCCAAGTTGAAGTAATCTAAAGAGTTCTGGGTCAATAATATCATCATAGTAAGAATGGAGAAGCCCCTTGATATGATAGTAAAGCCTGTCATGCTTGCCGAAACAGTGTTGACAAGCACTGCTAAATCGATCGAACAGAGCTTCCTCTTTTATGATAGTTACAAAGTAACATAAAATCTTAACTTCACTTGTTCTTAGTTCAATTCCGTTGCGCAATTTATCCAATAAACCAGTTACTTTGTCCGTATCCGGTAGCGCATTATAGCCATCAACAGTGACAGCCTTCGCCATCCGCTCAAGTTTTTTTGGCTTATATTTAGTGAAATCAAAGTTATAATAATCTCTTTGCACGTCTTCACCCCATCTGAGGCTTATTATATCGTTCCTTTGTCCAAGCTTTTCTTAAGATATTCAAATATCTCCTGATACTTTAACTCAAACTTGATCTCGACACGTCGATTTCTTTTTCTCCAATTATCTACAGTTTCATTAGGCTTCCTCTCCAGATAACCTGTCTCACTCCGTCCCGTTAGAATAATATAATCTTTAAAATCCTTCTTGAACGTGGAAAAGTCGGGATCATTATAAATAAACGTATAGACACTTAACGCTCGGTCGTGGCTCAGATCCAACCCGTAATGATAATCTCCTTGATCATCGGTATACCCTTCAATGATAATCTTAGCAATATTGTTTTTGATTTCAGGATCACCCAGTAGAATGCCGAAGTACCTAGGCATATTTTTACGAATAAACTCTTTACCCTCTGGTTTCAACGCACTTTTACCTGCATCAAATAACAAATCACTTTCTAAAGTCAAAGTACCAGTATCATCCACATAGAGGGAATCACCAAACTCTTCCTTAATTCTTTTAATAATGTCTTCATTTAAAGATGTAAATTTTTCTAACTGGGATTTAGTATCTTTTAACTCATTGCTCAACTCAGCCGCTTGATCTGCAGCCGTCTTATAGTCAAGGAGCATATAGACAGAGACCAGCAAGAACACTATCAGAAGACTAGACATTAAATCACTAAAGGACTCCCAGTAGGATATTTCATTACCTTGCTTTTTATTTTTTCTCAGGCGTTTTATGATCATTTACCGGTCATCCTAACTGCTTCGGATTGTTGATATACCTCTTTCAATTCGTCCATCTTTCCACCAAAGTGCTGCAATACCGTATTAAAATCGTGAATGATCTTCGAGGTATGTTGTTGGCTTACCTTTAAGTTCTGGGGGTCTAAGGCATCGGTGAGTTCCTCTATTGAAGAATCAAAACTTTCAATCGTTGATTTGAAGTCACCTAGCACTTTAGAAATATGCTCATCATAATCTTTAAATAAATTTTGTAAACCTGAACTAATATTTGCTTGGTAATCTTGGACTCCTTTGGAAATTTCGTTATTAAGAGCCTCGAAGCTATCCTTATAATTTCCCCATAATTGCACTGCCTTATTGTTGGTTTCTGTAAACGTTGTCAGCTGATTGACCAGTCTATCGGACTTAACACCAAAACCCTCCAATTTCTCTGCAATTTCGGCGTATCTAGAACTGATCTTCTGAAAATCTCCAGAAACTATCCCTTGTAAACTATTGATCGATTCATTAAGACCCTCGGACAATCCCTTAATGGATAAACTGATAGTCTCGTGAGTCTCTCCCAGCCTTGAGATTGTTGTGTCGAATTTATTACAGACGGTTTGGCTTGCTTCTACAAACGAAGACGTACCATCTTTCATACTAGTCAAAACGCCCTGGAAGTTTATACCAAACTCATCAAGTCTGCCCACCACATTGGTAAACCTCTCACCGGCCTGTTTTTGCATCTCTGCTGCATGAACGGTCTGCTGCACGGTGTCCTTGAAGAGTGACGCTGATTTGTCTTGCTGTTCAAGAGTCTCCCTCACATTATTAACCAACTCTAAATAATCTTGGTAGGAGGTCTGTTGCACACTCGTGAAACTATTCAAGCCACTAATAATCGTGGCAAGCTCGTCTGTAACCGAAAAGATGGTTTCATTAAGTTGCTTGGCATTATTAGTCGACTGATTCGTTTCCGTAATGATTGATTCTTGGGAGTGCATCAGAGACTGTAAGCTCTGAATCGTCTTTTCAAATTCAGATAACAAGCCCTCATTGCGTTCGGTTAAGCTCCCTATAGAACTCTCAAGACGTTCTAACTCCTTACCTGCAGAGCTAGAAATAATTGACCCGATATTATCGACAAGGGATGATACAGTCGATTGATTACTGTTATTAACAGCTTCGAAAAGTTTCTCTGTCGTTTCAGCAAACTTTTCAAGAGTTGGCCCTAGAGTATTCTGTAAGGAAGTATCAAATTTACTAGCCACTGATTCAGCAATTTCAGTTCCCATTTTCTGAATCGATGCCGTCTGTTTCTCGAGTTCCACATACAACTGATTGACTCCATCAGCTTGAGTATTCATCGTAAACATTAGATCAATTTGGTCACTGATTTCACAGATCTTAGCCTCTTGCTTTCCTAGCATCATCTTTTGATAAACGGTCAATACCAAGGAAAAAGCAATCCCATAAATACTCGTTCTGAAGGCAATCTGGACTCCGTTTAAAAGGAGTTCTATGCTACTTTTTGTATTCGCTGTATCTTGGAAATCGACCCCTACCAATCCTATAACTAGACCCAGGAAGGTTCCAAATATTCCAAGGGCAGTTAACATCTGAGGCACATAGCTAATAAACTTATAATAGGTAAGGTTGTTATAGACTACCTCCTCATTAAAAAAGTAACTTGATTCGACACTAGCATAATATCGTTGCTTTATTTCACCCTCGCTAGTTCGACCATCATCAATTTTCCGAATTGTTTTCTCATAGTTTGCCCAAACGTTCTTGAGCAAGGAGTTTGTAAATATACTCTTTACTTTATGAAGTTCTTCTTGTATTGCATCGCTTGGAATTGATGTTAGATTTTTTAAAACATAATCAAAAGCCTTTAGGTTTTGTTGGCTGGATTTGTTGAAGACCCATAACGAATAAAGGGTTAAGCCTGACATTACACTAAAGAAAAAGACAAGAATAAGCATATTGCCTAGCTTAGTCGTTGTTGAACCAGATAGTATGAAACTAACGGGTGGATATAGAGAAAAAAACGCGATTAATAAACTAAACATTGCTATAGCAAAAAGTGTCGAACGGTCTTTAGGAATCATTTTGTCCCTCCCAAAATTATTACATTCTTTGGTCAAAATATAAAAACTAACAACCTTTTATTATACGATAAGAAACTCAAAAAACCGCTAGAAAGATGTAGATAGTCCATTCCGCTCAATGTGGTGCCTCAAGATTATCCTACTATATACTTGCGACAATTTTTTGAAGGAAATCATGCCTCCCTATACTTGCGATTTTCTATACAAAGGCTGCACTTACCATATTTCTACACTTTTCCAAATAAACCTTCTCACTGCGGTTAAATTAACCAAATTTTTCATATCCCGGAACCACCGCGAATCTCCTCAAATTACAAAACTAATTCCTTGTTATTACATTATTAATTCGCCCCGATTTTCAATATCCGAAAATCAGGGCGAATTTTTTGTACCACGCCATTTGTTCCACCGCTTACAAAAATAAAGGTGCGAAAACAATTCACTTAACTACTATCCGTACTTTTTGTTCAATAAAAGTACTATGAATTTGCACTTCGCTTAAAGCAGTATGTTTATGGATAAGATTCTTTTGCACTATGTTTCTGTTTATATGGTAGAACCAATTATTTTCTTAGCTTCTAAAAAGTCTGATGGGATAACAGCTGAAAGAATAAACTGCCATTAATTTTCTAAGTGGCTTATTAAGTTTCGGCATCTGAAAGTTTTTCCAACTCATCGAAAGAATAAAGACCTGCATAAGTTGGTGTCAGGCACCGGTAGCCTAAGGGTGAGTGGTTAAAAATTTAACTGACATAGTGCCTACTGTAAAATTGATTTAATGGTATTGATTGATAGCGTAGTATACGGTGGCTTCTCCCCAGTCTACCTGGATGGCTTCACCTTGGTCATAGGAAAGAGGAATGAAGACTTTTGACTGTTTGGCTTTGAGCTCCGCCACGATCTCTCGTATCGTTGATTCACCGCCAGTGAAGCCTTTTTCGGCGACTAATCGATCGTAGATCCGTTTTGCCGTGTGCTTCTGCTTTTTGATATTTTCCGTCTCGTCTTCAGTAAGACACTCTTTGATGAAGTCTAATACGTCATCCGTTATAACATATTTGGTCCGACCGCTCGTTCCCTCTCTTTCCCAAGGCACATGTGATCCGTTAAAATACCGCTTCACTGTGTTCCTTGATATGCCAAGTATCTTTGCTATGGAAAGCTGGGACAAGTTTTCATGTTCGTGCAGGTGCCGGATTTTCTCGTAAATCTCCACTTCTATCGCCACTCCTTTACCTCTGTATCACCAGATTTTTGACTCTCTGATTATACAGGGTTTTTTATTGAAAGTGGCTCACTTTTTTCCTAGCGTTTCCTTCAATTTTGGCTCACTTTTATTATAGCGTTCATATTATCGGTCGTACATCATCGAACCAAGTTTTCACAAGCGAAACAATAAGTACATAAGTTGGTGTCAGGCACCGGTAGCACCCAAACGAATCCGGCGGCTGTATAACGAAGGCCATAGCCAGCGTCACATTGCCCGC
>JADQBO010000408.1 GCA_016278585.1 Desulfosporosinus sp. | reverse complement strand
TGGGGTTGTCTTGCTTTACGTTCTCTAAATTCCATTTCCTCTGAGTTAGTTTCTAGTTTTTTAGTTTCTTTTTCTTTTTCTATAATTTCTTTTTCTTTAGAAGTAATATCTCTACTCTCAAGGTTTTGAACGTCTATACCTTCAAACTTTAATAGTTTCCCTTCATGATCATGAACCTGGTCTTGAACTCGAATAAGTTCTTTTTTCAAATACGCAAGCCCTTTTAAGGCGGTCAAAGTATCTTCGTTAGGTGGATTCTGCCAACGCCAACCTAGAAATAAAAACCCCACTCCTAACAAAAATAAAATAATTGGCAGAATATCCACAAATCTTCCTCCATTCAACGTAATCATTATTTCATACCGCAGGCAAAGCTGCAGACAATAAATATAAAACGTGACTATTCAGGACCTTGGGACGGGGAACCACAGCTTACACATAAAAGAACGATAGGAGAAACCACAGATTTACACAGATTTACACAGATTTCACAGATTAAGAACTATTATAAATAGAAAAATGGCGAATATTTACTTGCAATACAAGGAATTTGTATGTTGAGTTAAAAAAAGTATTTATTTAAATCTGTGTAATCTGTGGTTAATTAACTGAGTACCTGAATAGTCATCATAACTTATCCGTTTTATTAAATCTTTAGTGAAAAAGCTTGTTTTTTCTTTATCGATTTTGAGGATAATTACATAACTAGACATTCGCGAAGGTAAAACGGTTTCCCTGCAAACTATAACATTTTACAACAATATTCTTGTTACTGAACGTGATATCCTATTCGCCCTGTTTGCTAAAATAGATACTCAACCCTTGATAAATCGCAATTGCTAACCTTTGCTGATAGTCTGGAGTCGTCAATAATTGTTCTTCTTGAGGGTTTGAAAGAAAGCCCAGTTCAATCGTCACCGCTGCCTGATTTGCCTTTTTTAAAACATAAATATCTTGATTATCTTTAGCCACTCTTTTGCCATTTGTCATATTATTCAGCTCTTGCTGAATTGATTGGGCTAACATCTTACCTTCTGGAGAACCCGCATGATAAAATGTTTGAGCTCCAGAAAGTTTAGCATCCGGAAAACTATTGGCATGAATGCTTAAATATACTTCAGCCTGAGATTCGATGGCCAGCTGAATACGCTGCGCTAAATCCTCTCTTTTCCGTTTCAAAAGTCCCTGGGACGTTCCTAAGTCACTGTCATCCTCTCGAACCATAATTGGCTTGGCTCCACCTTGTTGAATCAAAACCTGCAAGCGTTTAGACACACCTAAGGTAATGTCTTTTTCCAATACCTTGCTTATCCCAACTGCCCCAGGATCCACACCTCCATGACCTGCATCAATCACCACAATTCGATTTCCTAAAACCCAACTCCATATTTCTTTATCCTGTGTCCTGAATCCCCCTACTAGGGCTAACGTTAAAAAAAGCGCAAGCGCCACTAAAAATACTTTACGTCGTTTCAAACTTACAACCCAAATCGGTTTCATTTCTATCCCTCCCCTAGTCTATTCCGTCTAACTTTATGGGAGAGATATTCAGAATATGCGTTTAGCTTGTCACAAAACAGTTCGAAAAATATCCTAAGTTTAGTAGTAGTATGTCAAGTGGTACTCTATTTACCAAACCTTATGCTATCACAATTAAAAAAGGAAGGGATAAAATCCCTTCCTTAACTGTATTATTCTAGCGTTTCGAGAATTGTGGAGCCTTACGAGCTTTTTTCAAGCCGTATTTACGACGTTCCTTCATTCGTGGGTCACGTGTCAGAAAACCAGCTCTTTTAAGACTTGGACGGAGACTGGCATCCGCCTTCAGCAAAGCACGAGCAATACCTAAACGAATCGCGCCAGCTTGGCCTGTGGTGCCGCCCCCATGAGCGAGAGCAATTACATCATATTTAGCAAGGGTATCTGTAATGTTGAACGGTTGTTGAACAATCATTTCAAGGGTTTTTTTGCCAAAATACTCTGCTACTTCACGTTTATTAATGATGAACTTTCCTTCACCGGGAATAAGACGAACACGCGCAATTGCATTTTTACGTCGCCCTGTTCCTGCATATTGTAATTGAGTTGCCATGTTTTACTTCCTCCTTCCTACTGAATGGTCCAAATTTCAGGTTGTTGAGCTTGATGGGGGTGTGATTCTCCCTTGTACACTTTCAACTTGGTGTACATTTGGGCGCCCAACTTGTTATGAGGAAGCATTCCCTTCACAGCATGTTCCATAGCTCGTTCAGGCATAATCTGCATTAACTTTTTGTAAGGAACTTCTTTTAATCCACCCGGATACCCCGAGTGACGGCGATACATTTTATCGTTTAGTTTATTACCAGTTAGCACTAATTTTGCAGCATTAATAATAATTACATGGTCCCCCGTATCAACATTAGGGGTGAATGTCGGTTTATGTTTACCTCTCAGGAGGCGTGCTGCTTCAGTAGCAATACGACCCAAGGGGATTCCCGCAGCGTCAATGATATACCATTTGCGCTCTTGATCTTGCGCTTTCGCAAAAAACGTGGTCATGACTTTCCCTCCAAATTTAGAAGTTTTCTGTTTTTTTCTCACTCGCATGGGGCTCAGTCATGCTTGCGTATGCCAGGGGCATGGGGCTCAATTCATAACCAAGGCATAAAAACTCATATTGATATTTTATTTAAAATCTCACCCAATGTCAAGCTTTTATTTACAAAGATCCTTGAAAATCTCAAATGGGGTTTGATCGGTATAATTCACATGGACAAGAGTTAAGCCCTGGGCAGGTGCAATTATGCGAGCACGTTTACGATCATGGCTTGCTATAATCTCAGGAATTTCTCGAGGGAGAATATGCCCTTTTCCCACCTCCACAAGTGTTCCAACCAAAATGCGAACCATGTGGTATAAAAATCCATCCCCAACACAGGATACTCTGATTAACCGGTTTCCTTCTTCCTTAACTTGACATCGAAAAACCGTTCGTTCAAACCTCTTACTGCTTCCCCCAGCCGCAGCAAAGGTTTTGAAATTGTGAAACCCTTCTAAATAGCTGCCTGCTGACTCCATTTGGGCAACGTTTAAAGGAATGGGCACATGAAACCCATATAGACGCTTAAAGATATCGGGAATGGGCTTATTGTCTATTAGATAATCATAGCGCTTCCACCTTGCTGACCAGCGAGCATTAAATTCTTCCGGTACTGATTCCGCCTGGAGTATCCGTATATCCCTTGGTAACAAACTGTTAAAGGCCTTAGGGATTTTCTCTTCGGGAATTCTGGCAGATGTCATGAAGTTTACGACTTGACCGGAGGCATGCACTCCTCTATCCGTACGGCCTGCCATTGCTAGAGTTACTTCTTCCTCAACTAGTCTCGCCCATACGGTTTCCAAGGTTCCCTGGACGGTGGGGCCATGGGTTACATCCTGTCGTTGAAACCCATGATAGTTTGTTCCGTCATAGGCTAGTTTTAGCCGAATGTTTCGCATAATAGACTTAGCCTCCGCTGCTTACTGTGGATTTAATCTATCATCTATCTCAAAAATAAAAGTAAGATTCCCCATACTCCGATCATCACAACTCCAAAGCGGTCTCTAGCCGTTCGCTCGTGGAATACTAGCCTTCGATAGTTGCCTGAAGCATATCCTCTAGCCATCAAATTCTCGGCCAGTTCCTCTGCTCGCCTTAAACTGAGTAAAATCAAGGGTACTGCAAGTTGAATTAACTCCCAGGATTGTTTAACCCTTGAGGAAGGCCACTTACCTTTTAAAAGTCTAACCTTCCAAATTATGCTCGCCTCTTCGATGATCAGAGGAATAAATCTTAACGTTAAAGTAATCAAAAGAGCAAAATCTGCAGCTTTCGGAGTAATACGGATAAATGGGTTAAAAAAATATACGATTCCTAAGCCTTGGTCGAGTGGTTTAGTTACAGCTGTGTAAAGGCGAGTCATTGTAAAAATAAGACCAATCCGCCAAACTATGTCTACGGCTTGGGTTAAACCGTTCGGTGACCAATGCCCGTACCAAAAGGGTCTATTCTCCGACCAAACCCACCCTGATGCCAACCCATAGAACAATCCCATCCATATGAGGACCACTATTAGTGAACGATATAGTTTTAATGGAGTGCGACTCAATAATACAAGTCCTAAGAGTGTCACCGAGGTTAAAGCAAGCCCCTGCCATCGGGTCATTGTCATTAATAGGGACAGTACCGCTAACCCTCCAACCTTTATCCTTGGATCAAGGTGATGCAAAAAACTATTTCCTGACCAGTAGAGTTCAAAGACTTTAATTTTTTGCACTCCCTCCTTTAAAAACGGACACCCGACGCTTGGAATTGCCCTTGATGCTCTTGCCAACAATCGATCGGGCAGTCCAACACGACATATCCGTTCTCTATTAACCAAAGCCGATCAGCATACTGTAAAACTTCTCTTAGATCGTGGGTTACATATAGGATAGTCCTGCCCTTCCTATCAGAAATCAAGGTCTGCATGCTAGTCCGGTTCAGCCCATCGAGTCCAAGTAAGGGCTCATCTAAAAGCAAAATTTCTGGATGGGTCAATAAGGCTGAGATCAGTGCAACCTTTTGCCGTTCTCCACCACTTAAGCGCTCAGGATCCATCTCTATCAAGGGAGGAGGAAAGCCAAATTCTTCTAAGAAGGGTATTCTTTTTTGCTTATTCGCCTTAAGGTCTCGCCTACTGTCACCATAATAAATCTCATGATAGACACTCCGACCAATTAGGTACTCTCCGGCTTCTTGTAAAACCAATCGAGTTTTACTACGTAAGGTATTCAAGTTGGCCTTGGTCAAGGGTTCTTCCCACACCAAAATTTCCCCATCGGTTGGCCGGATAAGGCCGATAGCGCTTTCTAGAAGTGTCGTTTTTCCTGAACCTGAAGGACCGACAATTCCAATAAATTCGCCCGCCCTTACAACCCTATTAAGCTTTAGACGGGACTCAAAGTTAGCCTGACGCCATTCTAAAACAGGGGGGTGTAACTTATGGGTCCTTTGTACTCGAGGACCCTGCAGCGGTATCTCTGAACTATAAGTTATCGAAAAGGTCGTGGCCCTCTGGGGTTTACCCTTCTCTACTAATTGACCCTTTTCTATAACTAATAGCCGGTCTGCTTGTCTTGCTAAATCGGGGTCATGTGTGATCCAAAGTTGCCCCGTTTCTGTACGGGCTTTAAATAAAAGTTTCAGAATGTTTGCTTGGGCACGCATATCAAGCATCGTTAACGCCTCATCCAAAATAAGAAAGGAGGGCCGCATTGCTAATCTTGCTGCCGTTACTAGCCGTTGCCTTTCTCCGCCCGAAAGAGTCGAGGGAGATTGGTCTTCTTTACCCTCTAAGCCAATCTCAGCAACTAACTGCTGTACTCTACTCTGCACCTTTTGTATGTCCTGTCCAAGGTTTAAGAGACCAAAGCCTATTTCTTCGGCCACAGTAGCACCAACCGTTTGACGACTCGGATGTTGCCCTACCAGCCCAATTTCCTGCCATCGTTTTACGGTGTTCCAAGCGCGTGTGGACCCATCAACAGTCAAGGAAATGTCTCCACCCTCAGGTTCCATTAACCCTGCTATTAACCTGGCTAAAGTACTTTTTCCGGAACCGTTGGGACCCATGAGTGCAATGATCTCACCTTGATGCCAGTCAAAGCTCACTCCGCTTAAGATATCACCATATCGGACATCCTGCACCTTAATCACTTTCAAAGGCTGAGCTCACCTCCCTAAAGAAACCTTGGTTTAGCTCCAAGCCACAGGCCCAGGTTACAACTGGAACGTGAATAATCAAAGGCCGGGCATGCTTAACCATTGTAAGCAACCCGGCCCTTAAGTACCGCATTATACGAGTTCGATGATTACCATTGTGGCAGCATCTCCCCGACGTAAGCCGAGTCTCATGATTCGAGTATAGCCGCCTTGACGGTCAGCATATTTCGGCGCGATAGTCTCAAACAATTTTGTAACAACATCTTCATCCATGAGATAAGCCATCGATAAACGACGGGCAGCCAAATCTCCTTGCTTGCCAAGTGATATCATCTTCTCAGCAATTGCATTTAGTTCCTTGGCGCGTGCCTCTGTCGTTTGAATACGCTCATGTCTTAACAGGGAAGTGACAATGTTACGCAACATTGCCCCGCGATGACCTGTGTTTTTTCCTAACTTGCGGTAAGCCAATTACATTCCCCTCCTTTTGCACCGAATTAGTCTTCAGCAGGGCGGAAAGATAAACCTAAGTCTTTAAGTTTAAATTCCACTTCTTCCAAAGACTTGCGACCAAGGTTACGTACTTTAATCATGTCCTCTTCCGTTTTTTGGGTCAACTCTTCAACTGAGTTAATCCCTGCCCGTTTCAGGCAGTTGTATGAACGAACGGACAGATCCAGTTCCTCAATCGTCATTTCGAGGATTTTATCTTTGGCTTCCTCTTCTTTTTCCACTAAAATCTCAACACTATTGAGTTTATCAGTGAGTCCCATGAAAAGGCGCAGATGATCACTTAGGATTTTGGCTGCCGAACTGGTAGCCTCTTCCGGAGAGATACTGCCATTAGACCATGCTTCAAGGGTTAACTTGTCATAGTCCGTAATTTGACCAACCCGGGTATCCTCTACCGTATAGTTGACCTTGTAAATCGGGGCAAAGATGGAATCAATAGGGATAACTCCAATGACATGATCTGGCTTCTTGTTTTTGTCAGCAGGAACATAGCCCCGGCCGCGTTCAACCGTCATTTCCATAAATAAACGACCATCCTGATCTAGAGTCGCAATCTTCAAGTCATTGTTCAAAACTTCAATATCTGGATCCGTTATGATATCTCTAGCCATGACTACCCCTTCGCCCTGTGCCTCAATGCGAATAACCTTAGGTTCATCCGTATAGCCTTTCAGGGCAAGAGATTTCAAATTGAGAATAATGTCCGTAACGTCTTCCAAAACACCCGGAATCGTTGAGAACTCGTGGAGTACTCCTTCGATTTTGACTGATGTTACCGCTGAACCCTCGAGAGATGATAACAGGATTCGCCTTAGAGAATTCCCCAGAGTAATCCCATATCCACGCTCAAGAGG
>JADQBO010000275.1 GCA_016278585.1 Desulfosporosinus sp. | reverse complement strand
TGGTGGTTTTGGGGAAGGCCTCAGGAGCCACTGAGGGTCAAAGACGGAGTGGTAGCTCCGATTTCGATGCAGGAAGAGGTCTATGCGACGGGGAGTGTTGTTCCGGTGTCTCGCCAGGAAGTGCGTGTATTGGCCCCGGGGAGAGTTGAGAAGGTGGCGGTAAAGGTTGGGGATCCTGTCCAAGTGGGGCAGACCCTCGTTACTCTTGATACGACCTTGGTTAATGCCCAAGTTGCTCAGGCAAAAGTGAATGTCGAGGCGGCCCAAACGGTGGTTAATACGGCTCAGGCCAATTTGGAGGAGCTCAAAAAAGCCCAAAGTACTGCGAGCTCGGCGGCTCGTTCACCCGAGGTTGCTGGGAAGTTACTTCCCCAAAACTCTGTAACGCCTGGTGTTATAAGGCAAGCGGAGGGAGCATTGGCCCAAAGTAAGGCAGCCTTAAAACAGGCTCAGGAAATGTTGAAAGTTGCCCAGGTGCAGCAGGGTCAGATGATCTATAAAGCTGGGATCGCCGGAACTGTCCTTGAAGTTAATGCTCAAGAAGATAATTTATCTGCCGTGCAGGTGCCGTTAGTGGTCGTGGCAGATCTTACCCAGATGAACGTTGAGGCGCAACTGAACGAAGTCGATGCAGGAAAGGTTCGAGTTGGCGGGAAAGGGACCATCTCCAGTCGGATGCTGGGGAATACGTCGGTTCAAGGGGCTATTGTCGAGATTGCACCGACAGCAGTAACAAAACCCACCGTTCAGGGAAACACTTCCCCAACGGTGGGTGTAAAGATTCGTCTGGATAAAGTGCCAGCTGAGTTAAAGCCGGGTTTTACGGTAACCATCGAAATGATTGTGGCAACGAAGGAAGGGATTTTGGCTGTCCCCCAAGAAACTCTTTTTCAAGAAGGAAATGAGAATTACGTATACCGAATCCAAGGGGGTCGCCTTGAGAAGACTGAAGTGACCATCGGGATTGGGAATGACACACATCAGGAAATTACCTCGGGTTTAAAGGCTGGGGACCAAGTGGTCTTGAATCCTGCCCGTGATTTTTCAGAAGGAATGCGGGTCACCCCTGAGACGGAGAGTGGAGGCTCATGAGCCTCTTAGAAGGATTACGGGGAGCACTTTTTAGCTTACGAACCAATAAGCTGCGCTCAGGATTGACAATGCTGGGGATTATTATTGGGATCGCCGCGGTGATTGCAGTCGTCACGGTTGGGCTGGGGGGCAAAGCTGCCATTATGCAGGAGATGGAGAAAAGCGGTGTAAACCTGTTTGTAATGTACACCAAGTCTGGTGGAAATGGTGGACAGGGAGATGGAAGTCGCTTAACCCTTCAGGATGGAGAGAGCTTGAAACGGGCTCTTCCCCAGATTAAGACATTGCTTCCGGCGAGTGTTGAGTATACTGCTTTAGAGGCCAACCAAAGACGTTCTTCAGCGATGGTCGTGGGAACCACCCCGGAGTTTGCAGACTTGCGCAATCGGGATATTGCTAGGGGTCGTTTTTTCTCAGAGGAAGAGTTTTCAGCAGATCGTCGCGTGGTGGTGATTGATCAGACCTTGGGGGACCAGTTATTTGGTGCAGGAAATCCTTTAGGACAACAGGTTATTATCGCGAGTGTTCCTTGTCGGGTGATTGGGGTTTTGGCCAAGGACGTATCCATGTTTGCTCAATTTAATGTCGGTCCCCAGAATGCCTATGCCTACATGCCTTGGGGAACGTGGTCGGATGTGTTTCAGTCTCGGCAGGTGGATCAGTTGGAAGGTGCAACGTACCGGGAGGCAGATTTAGCAAGTACGATTGATAGTGCCAAGCGCATTTTGAACGTGCGCCACGGGACAACCAATCAGTATGAGGCCTTTAATGTTCAGCAACTGGTGCAATCGGCTAATATGATTATGCGTATTCTAACCAGCTTTATTGGTTTGGTGGCGGGAATTTCCCTTTTAGTGGGTGGGATCGGAATTATGAATATTATGTTGGTTTCGGTGACAGAACGGACGCGAGAAATTGGCCTGCGTAAAGCCGTGGGGGCTAAGGAACGAGATATCTTATTGCAATTCTTGTTAGAAGCGATTGTTTTATCGCTGATTGGAGGAATTATAGGAATTGCCTTGGGGGTAGGGAGTGCGCTGGTGGCGTCCCATCTTTTGAACTGGCCACCGCTTTTGTCTGGATGGGCGATTATATCTGCCGTGTCCTTTTCGATTGGAGTGGGACTCTTCTTCGGTTTTTATCCGGCCTTAAAAGCGGCCAAACTAGAGCCGATGGCGGCCTTGAGATATGAGTAATAAATAGGGGGACGATTTAAACGTGTTAACAGGTAAACAAAAACGTCATTTAAGGGCTATGGGAAATGAAATGGTTCCTATCCTGCAGGTAGGTAAGGGTGGAATTACAGAAACAGTTGTCACCCAGACGAACGAGACTATAGAGGCCCGGGAGCTAATCAAGGGGAGGGTTCTGCAAAACTCTATGGAAGAACCTAAAACCGTGGCAGCAGAACTTGCTGAGAAGACGGGGGCTGAGCTTGTGCAAGTGATCGGTCGTAACTTCTTGTTATTTAGACAGTCTAAGGATAAACCAGTTATAGTGTTACCAAAGTAAAAGGGATCGGACGTATTGCGTCCGATCCCTTTTACTTTGGTAACAAACCTTGTTTAAGTTAACTCTCTAAAACAAACCCTACCGGGGACCCGAAAAGGTTGAGAAATTCTACTTGTTGTCCTTGAGGCTTGGCATTTAGATCAGGTGCTTTTACAATTTTATAGATAACATCAATGCCTACGTTCTTAGATTTTTCCACAGTGATAATTTCAATTTTTTCTCCCGTTAAGGGCATAATTGAAGCCTGATTTTTCACGTTGCTAAAATCAACACTGCATATTGGGCTAGCATTATCCCTTGGGGCGTCCGCCGCGATAGGTTCGATAATCGGTCCACTGATCGGTAATTCCTTGTAAAATACCCGATCATCAAAGGTTATAAATGATACGATCAAAACTAATAGGATTAATACAAGGCTAAGTTTCTTTTTCAATGTTTTTCCCTCTTTCTGATAGTCAGTGATAGCTAGATTTTTACTTTAACTCACTCTAATTATTCGACGTATAGTTTTTAATACCTTTTGACCAACTAAGTTTTGTGTAACGGGGACGGTCCTTTTAACACAAATTATTTGTTCTTATAGGAAGGGATACATGCGCCAATATCGAATATTGTAGGAAAAGAAATGCGGGGAGACGGTTCGGTTGGTCGTTGGTTCCTTAGTTCCAAAAAGTTTCTTGGATTAAAGAGACTTTGACATCTTCAAACGTAATGGTATAGTGCACGTATCAGTTGATTGAGTGACTATAAGCTGGCTAAATGGGGGGAGAAGTGATACTTGTATTCCCTTGAGAGGAGTTTTTAGTGTGGATTTTGCCTGTCCGTTGACAGTTTCAGAGGGGATTGAGACTATTTCTCGAATTGATGAGGAAGTCGTTTTTTTAAGTGGTGGTACGGATCTTGTTATTAAGTTACAAAGTGGTGAGATAGAGCCTGCTTGGCTTATGGATATTTCGTTGATTCCTGAGCTTAAGTTTATAAAGGAAGCTGGCGATAGGATTATGATTGGGAGTGGGACAACCTTTTCCCAACTTAGTGAGAGTGCGCTCGTCAGGCAGAAGGCGCGGTGTCTAAGCCAGGCGGCGTCTCAGGTTGGATCTGCGCAAATTCGTAATCGAGCAACTATAGGGGGGAATATCGCCAACGCCTCACCCGCGGGAGATAGTTTGCCGGCTTTACTGGTCCTTGAAGCCTGGGTTAGTGTTATTGGACCCCAGGGTTTTCGGAGAGTAACTTTTGACCAGTTACAAGCTAGAGATGGTTATGGCCTTCAGAAGAAGGAATTAATAACAGAGATTGATTTCCCACTGTGGAAACCTTATGGAAATGCTCAAATGATTAGCGCCTTTGGGAAAATAGGAAGCCGCACTGCGGTTTCAATTGCTCGCTTAAATATGGCGGCGATGGTGGAATTTGATTCTAAAGATCAGAGAATTTTAAATTCAAGATGGGCCGTGGGAGCTTTAGGGCTTACTCCATTTCGTTTAGAGACCTTAGAGCGCGAATTACAGGGAAAGAAGGTTGATCAAGACTTAGCAGAGGAAATAGCCGACCATTTAACGGGTGTGGTTGATCGGGCAATTCCAGGCCGCTCTTCTCAGGGGTACAAACGCCAAGCTATTCGGGGCTTAGCTTACGATCTGCTGGAAGACTTGTTCCAATAAGTATAGAATTCCAGCAAGGATAGAATTATAGTCTGGTCTTAGTTGGAATTAACCACAAGTAAGGATTAGACCACAGGAATATATGAAATACTTGATTGACAAGGAACTGGGATGGAAATTGTCTATTGTATAATGACAGGGAATTAGCTTTTTAATAAAGGAATATTAACGTTAGTTGGAGAATTATCGAGTAATAGCGTTAAACGGAGTAAAACAGTGTGTCCTACCCTAGACGTGGTGCCATCGGAAATGGAAGACTGGGAGGTTAGAGTATGCCTGGTGATGTTATGGGTCAAGTTTTTAGGCAACTCTTTGATTCGATTGACGAGGGGGTCATAGTTACCGACCCTGAGTGGAAAATAATCTTCTATAATTCCGAAATGGCTGGGTTAGAAGCCTTAGTATCTGAACATGTTGTTGGTAAGTATTTAAATGAAGTCTATGATGCGGTCACTTTGGAAAGCAGTGAACACCTGAGGGTGGTTCTGACTCGGGAACCTGTGCTTGAGAAACGTAAATCCTATTTTACTAACAAGGGTAAAGAGGTTACTATTGTCGCTAACACGTTTCCGGTGATAGAAGATAACCAAGTTGTTGCCGTCTATTCGGTGTGCAAAGATATTACGAAGTTTAAGGAATTATTGACGAAGACGATGCAATTGCACGATCAAATTGGTCTGGAAGGGCAAGAACATCGAAGTGTTAATGGAACCCGTTATACCTTCGAATCCATCGTCTCTGCCAGCTCGGCGATGCAGAACCTGATTGTTTCTGCAAAGAAAGCTGCCCTAGCTGACGGTTTTATCTTGGTGTTTGGAGAGACTGGAACTGGCAAGGAATTACTAGTTCAAGGGATTCATAATCACAGCGTCCGTAAACATGAGCCTTTTGTAGCGATTAACTGTGCGGCGATTCCAGAAACACTACTGGAAAGTATTCTTTTTGGGACAACCAAGGGGGCGTTTACAGGAGCGGTGGAATCTAAGGGGCTGTTTCAACAAGCTGGAGATGGGACCTTGTTTTTAGACGAGCTAAATTGTATGAGTATTGCCCTGCAGGCCAAACTACTACGGGTCATGCAAGAAAAAATGGTGAGGCGGGTTGGTGGGACGATGGAGATTCCGGTGCGCTGCCGGGTGATCAGTTCTACGAACGTTGATCCCTGGGAATTAGTGAGTAAGGGTAGTTTGCGCAAGGATCTTTTTTATCGTTTGGCCGTGATGACGCTTTTTATTCCTCCCTTGAAAGATCGGAAGGAGGATATTGAGGCTTTGATACAGTATTTTTTAAATCGATATCAAAGGATTTATGGATTAGATAAGGTGCAGATTGGCGCTGAGTTAAAGGATCGTTTCCTTAGATATTTGTGGCCAGGAAATGTACGTGAATTAGAGCATATTGTTGAAAGCGCTATGAACATGTTGGATGGCCGAAAGGTGATAACCGTGGATCATCTGCCACATTATCTTAGAGCGAAGTTTCTCAGTCAAGATGGGACTTTTTCTGAATTCTATAAAATGGGGTCTAGTACCTTAGCCCATGTTTTACGTGAGGTGGAAAAACAAGTCCTGTGGGAGGCCTTGAAAAGCCATAGTGGTAATATTACCAAGGCTGCTGAGTCCATAGGAATAGCTCGGCAAAATCTTCAATACAGGATGAAAAAATTTGGGATGCATAATTCTTAGGCGGGCCATGAAGTTTTGCGCTTGTCGTGGAAGGCGCGTCTAGCAAGGCGTGAGGGTTTTTCTTACGCAAATATTTTTTGCGCTTTTGCTTAAAAGGAAGGATGCAAAGGCAATTAAAGTTGAGTTTACCTAATTATCTGAAAGTAGGCACGATTCTTGCATATTCAAATAGGTTTAACTTTAATTATTTACGTTAAACTAATGGTAACTTAACGCTCTCTGAAAATTGCCGGAAGGTCGCCTGGAAAAAATGAAAGAATGTGGGGTGATGGCGATGACTTTAACGGATTTTATCGATTTTCTTATGAAGAATACTAAGACTATTATGGAATACTCCGAAAATCATTTTACGTTGGTCTTGTTAGCAGTGGGGATTTCCTTGGCGATTTGGGTGCCTGTCGGACTTTTGTTGACTAAAAGCGATAAATGGGCGGCTAGGGTCTTAGCGTTAGCGAACACGATATTTTGTATTCCTAGTTTATCTATGTTTGCTATTTTAGTGACGATCCCGATGTTTGGTTTAGGCCGAAAGTCTGCTTTGCTTGCCTTGGTGCTTTATGCGATGATGCCATTGATACGCAGCGTTTATGACGGAGTTAGAAACGTTGATCGCAGTGTGATCGAAGCAGCCAAAGGGATGGGCATGAGTACGAGGCGGATTCTCTTCGAAATCCTTGTGCCGTTAGGGATGCCAATCATCTTTGCTGGTTTTCGAATTACTGTGGTAATGACTACCGGTATTGCGGCCATAGCCACTTATATTGGGGAACGTAATTTAGGGCGATTTATTCAGGAAGGTCTTGTCCGTTCTAATACGCCTATGATGGTTACAGGAGCCCTGATCATTTCTGTGATAGCGATTGGTTTAGATACGATTCTAGGCCTGATTGAGAAAAGGATTGTTCCCAAAGGATTAAGGATTAACCGCTGAATCCTCATCTAATTGAAGGTCTAAACTGAGGACAGAAGTACGTTTTGCAGAGGAGGATTCAGATTTGATTGAACTAAAGCAAATTACGAAGCAGTACCCAGGTCAAGCAATGCCGGCAGTTAACCAATTATCGATTTCCATTCCTGAAGGGGAGATCTGTGTCTTAGTCGGGCCCTCGGGCTGTGGGAAAAGTACTATTTTACGTATGATTAACCGAATGATTGA
>JADQBO010000324.1 GCA_016278585.1 Desulfosporosinus sp. | reverse complement strand
GCTGCCGCCTACGCCTGGAGACTTGGCGCCAACCAAGTTTTCTTTAGTCTCCTTGTTTCAAGAACATGGAGACTAAGCAATTGCTGGAACACGGTTCAAAATTCTTAGATCTGTAGAGATTATGATCATCTAATTGAAGGAATTTTCTAACTATTATCGAATACTTAATATTTAGAAGGGCCTGTATCATGAACGGTATAAATAAGAATGAGGTACTGTTACTAATTGACAAAGGGCTCGCCAGTGTTAATTTTTCACTGGTTATTATTCTGCTTAAATTAAGGAGGATATGGAAATGCAAGAGAAGTTAATGTCTCTGACACAAGCGAGCAATCTAGTGACAGATAATATGTTGCTGGCCATGGGTGGTAATGCTATGCATCGCAATCCAACGTTGTTTTCACTGGCACTTTCCCAAAAACAGTTGAAAGGTCTCAAACTATGTGGCGCTGCTCCGGGCATAGCAACAGACATCTTAATGCCCCAATCGGACACTGTTTATTTTGGCTTTTTAGGATTTGAAAATGAAGCTGGTCTGGCATCAGGAATGCGGAAAGGTATGGAGGGGGAAGGCCAGGTCAAAGCAATTGAAGGCTCATGAACTGCAATCATTCACGCTCTCCGTGCGGGAGCATACGGGATTCCTTTCATGCCAGTCGCTGGAATGTGGGGCAGCGATTTGGTTGATTTACGTCCGGAATTTTATAGTGTCATGAAAAGTCCTTTTGATGGAACGGATGTTGTTTGTGTAAGAGCTTTGGTTCCTGACTACGCCATAATTCATGTTCAAGAAGCTGACATTTATGGAAACTGTCGTATTCTAGGACCCAGCTACCAAGATCTGTTATTGGCCAGAGCTGCCAAAAAGGTAATAATAACCACTGAACGTATTGTTGGGACATATCGGATGCAGGAAGAACCTAAACTGACAGCAATTCCTCATTTTCTGGTAGAAGCAGTTGTAGACCTGCCGGGCGGAGCAAAGCCGGGTATTTGCTATCCTGAATATTTGACCGTAGATTGGGACGATCATAAAGCCTACCAGAAGGCGGTGAAGGCTGCTCAAGTACCGCAATATGCGGAAAAAATGTTGGAAGGAAGGCTCTAATGATGGAATATGGTAAACCGGAAATGATGGCAGTCGCTATGATTCGCGAGATAAAAAAAGGTGACGTTGTATTTCATGGCCTTGCTTCGTCAACGCCTATGGTAGCTATGAAAGCGGCTAAGGCCTTGGGTATTGAGTATACTTATCTAACTCTAAGTGATGGGGTAGACCATGATTGGAGAAATCCTCCTTATGTAGCGTCTACTCTCACTGAGAACACTTATAGAGGTTCCGTTGCAACCTTTGGCTTGGAGGAAATATTTGATCTCTTTGCTTCTGGTAAAGGGGATGTTGCCTTTCTATCCTGTCTGCAGATGGATAAATCAGGGAGGATTGCCATGTCATTTTTGGGTGGTGATTATGATCATCCCAAACTTAGAGGGCCGGGCGGTGCAGGCAGTGCTACTCTGACCCCGATAACTCCCAGAACAGTCATCTGGAAACCACAGCATGACAAAAGGACGTTCATTGAACATGTAGAGTTTGCTACTACCTCTCCGGCTCTTGACAAGGAGTTTACGTTGATTACTCCTCTCTGTATCTTCCGAAAACCTATAGGGCAAAGGTATCTCCAATTAGATGGCATTTTCATCTATACAACCCTAGAAGAGGTTAAAGAAAATACTGGATGGGTCATTGATGAAACGGAAGTGCCAGTGATCGATCCTCCTTCTGAAGCAGAACTGTCAGCCCTTAAACAAGTTGACCCTAACAATATTCTTGCTTTCGAGTTTAAATAGTCCAATACAGAGAACCGTTAGTATTTATATAGTGTGGGAACGCTCCCAATAATTGACATTATGGGAGCGTTTTTTTACCAGATCCCATAGTTTATTAAGGATAACTGTTCAATGTGGAGCGTGTGGGGAAAATTGTCCCGGTAGGACAAGAGAAAAGGCCAGGATTATTCATTCCTGGCCAAGTCTTTATCCCATAGGCTTATCAAGGGTGCAGTTTGCTTTATTCTAAATTCAGCCGTTTGCTTAAAATGAAATTGGTGATGGCAAAATAAGCCGCCGACAGAAGTCCGATAAAGACAATTCCATAAGCAATTACTAGTTGAATGACAGTCTGCATACCAATAAAATCATTAGAAGAGATGTGGATAGGGGAGAAATTAAAAATTCCGGGGATCAAGCTGATAAGCGTATAAAGAATTTGGGTAAGAGTATTAAGGATAATAAAGGCCCCGAAGGAGGCCAACATTTTATGCTGACTAAACAAGTGCCCGATAGCAATTGAGGCATAAACAATCAAAATTCCTGCCGCTAAGGTTACCAAGAGGCCTAAAATAAGCTCAAAGGACAACAGGTAGATTGAAGCTCCTAATTGTTCATACGCTTGGCGATAAAACGTTGGAAACTCCAAGGTGATTTTAGTGATGTGTCCTTTTTCAAGAGCAATAATCAGGATTGAAATAAAGGCTACGAGGGCACTGGTCATTATCCAAAGCATCGAGACAAAAAGCTTACTAATAACATGTTTCCAGGGTTTTACGGGCAGTGTAAGCATCAAATAGCCCTCATCGGAAAGTAGATTTTTGTAAAACCGTTGAATCATCATAATAAAGGTCATGACGAACATCCCCACCATAATAATCATATAGATGGCCATGCTGATAATGGCGGGGGTAGCCCATTTCTCGGGACCTATCACAGAAATAAATCTTGTGATTCCTGCGAATACCAGCAAAGCGAGGAATAGTGGTAGAAATATTCTCCCAGTCGCTTTAAGTTCGTACTTTAAAAGCTTACTTAACATTTGAACACCTCCCTGAATAAAACATCGACAGATTTACCTTTCTCACTCCGGATATCATCCACAGAAGACGTCAAAACCACTTGACCTTGATTTATAAAAACCACATAATCCAAGATATTTTCGATATCTGAAATGAGGTGGGTCGAGATAATCACCGTGGCATTTTCATTGTAATTGCGAAGAATCGTTTGAAGAATATAATCCCTTGCTGCCGGGTCCACTCCGCCTATAGGCTCATCCAATAGATAAAGTTCTGCTTCGCGGCTCATGACAAGAATTAACTGAACTTTTTCCTTCGTTCCTTTAGACATGGTTTTGAGTCTATCATTAGCGTTAATATGGAGGCTTTTAAGCATGTCGTAGGCTTTCTCCGGCTTAAAATCCTCATAGAAATCGGAGAAGAGATCAATGATTTGGTACACGCGCATCCAATCATTCAAATAAGTCTTTTCCGGAAGGTAAGATACGATTTTCTTAGTCTCAATGCCTGGTTTCTTACCTCCAATGAGAATAGTTCCACTGGTAGGGGTCAAAAGTTCGTTGGCAAGTTTAATGATGGTGCTTTTTCCGCTTCCGTTCGGTCCCAGAAGACCTACGATTTGTCCGCGCTCGATTTGTAGATTAACGGCAGATACCGCTAATTTGTTTCCGAATTTTTTGGTAAGGCCGTTGCATTCTAAAATAGGGCTCATTGTTTCATCTCCTTTACCATGTTATCAATAATGGTCAAGATCTCCTTTTCTTCAAAGCCCATCAACTGCATTTTTTCTAAAAATTGAGAGATTTGTTCCTGAGCCAATTTAGTTTTAGCCATTTGAATCATATTTGCATCCTCCGTAATCGTTCGACCGCTTGTGCGATGTGTAATAATAAGCCCATCTTCCTCTAATTTCACCAGAGCCCTCTGCATAGTATTAGGATTTACTGCCGCCTCTTGAGCCATATCTCGTACCGAAGGCAGTTTGGACCCCAGGGGATAAATACCTGAAAATATCATCAGCTCAATTTGTTCAATCAGCTGGGTGTAAATAGGTCTATCAGATTTTAATTCCCATGGCATTTGTATCACCCCTTGTATTATTGTATTAAAAGCTTAATACAATAATACACCTTTTAAAATTATTGTCAAGTACGTTAGCAATGTTCAGAAACTCAAAGTATTTCACATTATTTTCCAAGGGAACGAGCTAACCGTATTCGAGAAAAGGACTCAATAATAAGAACTCCAAGCCTTTATTTAAAGCGGGCTTAGAGTTCTTTTAGTTTGATTCACATATCTAGTGTTGACACCGCCGCTCACTCTGTATATACTGTATATATACAGAGTGAGCTTAGCAAACAGTCAAAGAACGCTGTTGTTAATTTCATCCTCATGTCTACATTCCTAAAGGAGGAAAGCCATTTGGCTATGAACATTATTATTTCCAATGCTTCCCCTGAACCTATCTATCAACAGATTGTCACCCAGTTGAAACAGCTCATCCTGGAAGGTGAACTGAACGAAGCAGAGGGGTTACCCTCCATTCGCACTCTTGCTAAGGAGTTGCAAATTAGTGTAATCACCACGAAGAGAGCCTATGAGGAGCTGGAGAGAGATGGCTACATTGAAACCGTTGCGGGTAAAGGGTCATTTGTTGCTGCACAAAACAAGGAATTATTAAGGGAAAAGAGATTGCGCGTTGTGGAGGAAAAGGTGGCGGATGCCATTGCCGCTTCTAAAACAGCTGGCTTGGATCGGCAAGATCTTTTAGAAATGTTCAACCTGCTTTATGAGGAATTTTAGAAAGATAAGAAAGCTAATAATTTATGACAAAAAAGATTAAGTATGAATGAAGAGAGGGTATAAGAATGAATAATACGGATTGCATCCTATCCGTTGATAATCTAACCAAACACTATAAGAATTTCTCCCTTAAAAATGTTAATTTTCACTTACCGCGTGGGTATATTATGGGATTTATCGGACCAAACGGATCAGGAAAAAGTACGACGATTAAACTAATTATGAATTTGTTAAATAGGGACAGCGGACAGATTAAGGTGTTTGGCCTCGATAACCTGAGGCATGAACTTACTATTAAAGATCGTATAGCCTTCGTCTATGACGAAAATCACTATTATGATGAGCTGTCAATACAAGACATGGCGAAATTCGTCGCCTCCTTTTACAAACATTGGGAAACCACTGCCTTCAACAAGTACTTGAAAGAGTTTGACCTCAACCCAAAGCAAAGGATTAAAGAACTCTCTAAGGGGATGAAAATGAAGGTTTCTCTAGCCATCGCACTCTCCCATAAGGCTGAGCTCCTGATCATGGATGAGCCCACGGGTGGGCTCGACCCTCTGGTACGTGCCGAACTCGTGGACATTTTATCAAGCTTAATTCAAGATGAACAGAAATCCATCTTTTTTTCTACCCACATCACCTCAGATCTTGATAAAATTGCTGACTTTATAACCTTTATCCATAAGGGTGAAATCGTCATGAGTGCCCCTAAAGATGACCTTTTGGATCAACACGGTCTAGTCAAAGGGGCTAATACCTTGCTCAACGAAGAAACCAGACGTCTTTTCGTTGGGATTAAATCCAATCAATTTGGGTTTGAAGGATTAGTTCGAGATAATGAAAAAGCCCGCCGCCTGTTTAAGGAGCGAGCTATAATAGAGAAGCCATCTTTAGAAGATATTATGCTTTACACAGTAAAGGGGGAGCAAGCGTGAGCAGCATATTTAACCTATTATTAAAAGATTTCCTCATCTTAAAAAAAGTTCTTTGGTTTCCTTTTATTTATGCTTTTGGAATGTCAGTTGCCTTCAGCGACACGTATGCAGGAGCCTTAAGCGCATCGACAATTGGCGTATCTTATATGCTCATGATTCAAGCCTGTGCTCGAGACGAGAAAAACAAATCCGAGTTAATGTTAAACAGTCTTCCCATACGCAGACGAGATATTGTCTTAGCTAAGTATTTATCGATTATCCCCTATACAATAATCGGAATGTTAGCGTATTTATTAACCCAAGGAATTATCTATATCACTGGAATCCCGATCACTTTAAGTAATCTCTCCCTTGAAGTAATAACTGGAGTCTATGTTACAATCATCGGGATGATTTCCATCTATTTCCCGATTTACTTTAAACTTGGCTACCTTCGTTCTAATATCGTAGCGACCGTCCTTTTCTTAGGAGGCTTTTTCTTAACGATTGCCCTTCTTAGGGACGGACTGGGAGGAGTTTACAACCCATTAAATCAAGATGCCCTAAGTGGAGTGGGAAATTGGCTCCAAACTCAAGGGGATTGGCAAATCGCTAGTTATTTGATCGTTATAATGTTGATTACGTTAGCCACTTCGTTTTTTCTTTCGTTACGGTTCTATGCTAAAAGGGAATTCTAAATTATTCTTCTGAAATAAAGAATAGTCTTCAAACGCCCTTACCGAGAACTAACAAGATATATGACAATAATCATGTTATAATCTGTATTAAAAATGACGAAGGAGCGCTTAACATGATTAAACGATCAGAAGATTTAAGAACAGATTCGGTTTCTAACTTCCGTGGGGGCCAAGGCGAACTTCAAATGACACATTTTCTTGAAACAGAAAAGGACGAATTTAGAGGCAAAGGACGGTTGTTTTGCAAAAATGTCCTAAAACCTGGGGCCTCCATTGGTTTTCACGAACATGTCGGAGATTTTGAGACTTATGTCATTCTAAGCGGAGAAGGTCTAGTCAACGATAACGGCGAGCAAAAGCAGGTTAAACCTGGAGATGTCATCGTTACTAAAAATGGCGAAAAGCATTCCCTTGAAAATACAGGAGCCGTTGATTTGGAGGTTATGGCCTTAATCTTATTTGACTAGAATTTTTTTGAATAAGGTATTATTCATGAACTTGATTCAAACATAATTAGGAGAAGAGAAAACCAAAGATGAGAGGCAATAGTCCTCTCATCTTGTCATTTATAGACCCTTTTTTTATACAGTGGTATAATCATTTTATTTAGATTTACATAAAAAGCATATTAATGATACTAAGTAACGGTAAAATAATGACAGAAGGGAGTAACAGTATGGAAAAATCTAAGCTTATTGAAATGATAAAGAATAATGCTAACGCTATAGCCTATATAAATAATCCTACGGATGAAATAAAGTTATTAGCTATTAAAAAGAATGGACTTACGTTAAAATATCATTGGCGTTGCATAAAGTTTAGCGCATCTTGTCAATAGTAATATCTCAAAA
>JADQBO010000455.1 GCA_016278585.1 Desulfosporosinus sp. | reverse complement strand
TTGAGATATTACTATTGACAAGATGCGCTAAACTTTATGCAACGCCAATGATTTTAGGTATAATTAAGTGTCAGCCAAATCAACCAAAAAAAGAGGTGTATCATGCGGAAACATGTCAAAGAAATTGAAAACGTGCTCTAACATCATGGTTATTCGATTAACAATATTATATGTGAAGTTATGAAGACCTTCAACCTTAAATCACTGTGCCGCCAAGTTTTCAAAAACAGGCGGGATACAGCACTACGGAAATCCTCACGCTCATGTTAATGTTACCCCTAATGTTACTTAAAAGTGTTCGGACGGTACGAGGATTGGGCAAAAAGCCGATGCATTTGATCTGTGGAGTCAGGCAAGATTCGCGAATGTATCTTTATAAAGGGGATTCGCTGAATGCCAGTCAGCTAAAAACGGTCCTAAAGAGCGAAGGAACTGAAAAACGCTGTCGGAAACGGAATATGCGTTATTTCGAAGTCCTCGTTGATTATGAAGGGATCGGGCAAGTCAAACTATTTTTTTGCCGGTTTCCCTATCAGAAAAAATGGCGATTGTTTCTATCAACCGATGTAACCCTTAATTTGCTGAGCATGATGGAAATTTACAGCATCCGTTGGACCATAGAAGTGTTTTTTAAGGAAACTAAACAGCACTTAAAACTAGGGACTTGTCAATCGAGGGATTTTGATGCTCAGATTGCTCATATAACAACCTGTTATCTCCTCTATATTCTTCTTGGCTATTTTCGCCGAGTGAATGCCTATGAATAGCTAGATGGCTTATTTAGAGAAATCAAAGATGAACTTATTGAGAAAAATGTAGCGGAACGACTCTGGGAATTATTTGATGGTTTACTGCAAGTGGTGATCACCAGCATCGCCAAGTCCGATTTAGTGGATATTTTGGAATTTAGGAATTCCGTTGAATATGAGTATCTGAAAGAGTTATTCGAGAATTCATTTCTTAATAACCAGCTAAATGACCTCGAAAAGGCCAGTTAATTAGTAATAATGGTTCAGAATGATGGACTTAAATTACCTGGATATTTGAGTAACTTAGATTTAGAGGGGTGCGAAACTTCAGTAAGCATTCCTGTTCACCTCCTCTTTAAGAATCCCATAATGACTGAGAAGTAGCCTGGTCAGCTGTAATCAGACCGAAAGAGCCAATATTCTGAACTCCAGTGACAAATTGTTGTTATGCCTCCTATCGTAATAGAAAAGAATTGCCTCCTATTGTCTTAACTTCTTTCTTAATTTGGGCGGCTCTTTCGGAGATAAGTAAGGGTGTCCAACTTAGGTCACTATTGTTGATGATCAGGCAAGCTAGGGCAACGCTAAGGCTTTCGGTACTAGGTAACTGCCGGCAACAGTGTTCAAATTGAGCGAGGATGCTGACTGCCATAGTTCCCAAATCTGTAGAGGACGTGATCATAATAAAATCGTCACCTCCAATGTGCCCGACAAAGGTTTTTTCAGAGGTTTTACTGGATTCATTTAACAAGACCTCGCTTAATATTTTGATAACAAGGTCGCCTTGTTGAAATCCGTATAAGTCGTTATAGTATTTAAATTGGTTAAGATCTACATAAATAAGGCCAAAGTTTAAACCCCGTTCAATATGTTGTCTGATTTCCTGGTCAATGCGCAGGTTGCCTGGCAATCCAGTCAGTGGGTTAGCTCCTTGGGCAAGCTGAATTTGTCGCTCGGAGATCGCTTTAATGAGATTTGCCACGGAAACCATGCCGACCGGCTTACGTTGATTAGCGACAATAATGCCGTCATAGAGCTGGGCATTCGAACGTTGCATAGCTAAACTAGACACCACTTCTAAAGGAGTGGTGTCTTCAACTATTAGGGGATTTGTATCCATTATGGTGGGAACTGTTTTTTCTAAATAAAGAGATACACCATATCGGGTTCCTAGCGCAGCAAAAAGTCTTTCGCGTTGCATCACACCAACAATACGGGAGTTTTCTATGATTCCCACAAGCCATTTGTGGCGGTGATCACGGAAGTACGTTTCGATGGAACTGACAAGGGTGTTGGTATCAAACAAGGCTAAGGGCTCTACCATGGAAAGGATAGGGCTCTGATCACTGAATTTAAGACGACGGACTGGATTTAGAATTTCCATAACAGCTGGATTAATGTTTTTTCGTTCGAAGCTTGGTCTTGCCACAAAGAAGCCCTGTACGTAATCCACTCCCAATTGGATCACTGTATTCATTTCCTCTGCCGTTTCCACTCCTTCTGCGATGATGCGGCAGCCTATGCGTTTTGAAAAGGTGACAAAGGTTTCTAATAAGGCCCATTTGATCGGATCCGAATTCACACCTTGAATTAAAGAACGGTCAATTTTTAGAAAGTCAGGATGTAGCTCCGCTACAGACTGTAAGGAGGAGTAGCCAGCCCCAACGTCATCTAAAGCAATCAAGTACCCCTGACTACGATAATGACCTAAAGCATCCCGAAACGTGGAGAAATCTTGAATAGCACTCCGTTCGGTGATTTCGAGGACAACATCCGAAGGACCTAAGCCTTTTTCACTGAGCAGTTTTCGAGTATTGCCAGAGGCAAACTCGGGATCGATAAGAACTTGAGGATTAATGTTGAGAAAGAGCATCTCCTTGCTTTGAGCAACAGTCGGGAAGGACGTAATAGCTTGGCGTCGACAAAGGGTTTCGATCGGATAGAGCTGGCTATTCTTTTCGGCAAAGGGGAAGAGGTCAGCAATATTGTTAAAACAAGTGGAACCTGGCATACGGGCCAACGCCTCAAAACCGAACACTTCTCCGCTTCGGGCATCAATGATCGGTTGAAAAGCTGATTTCAAATATGTATCAGGTTCTTCAATAAGATGGGAAATCTCATTGCGGCGTGTAAAAAAATGGGGATCTGGTTCGGATTTATTGAGGAGGAAGGCCTCTTTCACAGCCGCGTAGAGTAGATAATTCGCGCTTCGGCCAACTTCCTTGATACACCGGGCAAGCCCAGAACGCAATCTGATTTTCTCGTTAACTAGTTTTCTAAGTCGACGGTTAAACCGTTCTTCTAATGGTAGAACCCATCGCTCGATAACTTCAGTTATGTCCCAATGTATATTTTCTCCTGGAACAAAATAAACAACGAAGTCATCCCCACCCCTGCTTTCTAAATGAGAGAACAGATATAGTTTGCGTTGTTGTTTTAACGTTTGTTTTAACTCATTTTCGATCTCAGCTAGAATCTGGTTACAAATTTTATACCCATAACGAAACTCTACCTCCTGAAATTTTATGATATCAAGATATAACACCCAGATTGTTTTCTTGTCCCTAAGTAGACTGTGTAATTTTTGTTGGTTCATATCTACCGACTTAAGCATGCTAAAACTCCTTTTTAGATTAAACATACTATTTCAATTTATTTAAATTAGTAATAACTTCCTTATTATAATATCTAACTGTTAATATCGAATTAATAAATTGTAAATATATTGTTAAATTTATTCTCTTTTGAGCTTGGATTTTTGATTTACTTAGGAATAGTAAATTTAAGCTCAGTTAATTACATTATTTGTAATTACTGAGCAACAAAACGTGATTAGTCTAAAAATAAATAACTAAAACTTAACACAATATAGTAGTTTTTTAACATAAAGAATAATACTTCCTTTACATTCATGCTATAGGATTATGGTAAGTACTAAGGAGAGGTGTTGATTTGGATATGTATGAGAGTATTATTGGTCAAACAATTGGTAGAATGACAAAGTTACTTCTTGCTACAGCGGGTCCCTTGCAATATATTCTCGACACACCAGGCGTAACCCATGTTCATTGTTTGGAACAGGCCTACATTCTCTTAAAGCAGGATGGAAAAGAGGAAGTAGCCAGATTATTCCAGGATCATCACTCAACACTGTCAAAAGGGTTATACTGGGCAGATCGCGGTTGGAAAAATGTCAATCACTATTATAGTCATTCAGACAAGCAAGGACTCATTTACTGGCCGGGCGCAACGGGCGAGTGCCAGTACTATTTCAACAAGGCTCTCACTTGTTTCCCCAAGAACGTCGATAAAGGGATGTTCTTTTTGGGCGCGGCGCTCCACCTAGTACAAGACATGTGTGTACCTCACCATTCCTTAGGGATTGTCTTCGACGGTCACAAGGAGTTTGAAACCTGGGCGACTCAGAACTGGGATAAATTTTCTTCCACAAGAGGAATGTATTTGCCGTTTTCACACCCGGCTCAATGGATTGATCATAATGCTAGCGTTTCTGGACCTTTTTATCCTTTAGTATCTCAAGTAGCAGGGTGTTCTGAAGAGAGCTATCAAAAGGCATCTGAAATATTAATTCCGCTGACAATTGCCACTTCAGCGGGTTTTTTAAATTTTGCCCGTAATCATTAGAAATTTTGTTACGTTTAGCTTAGTTTTCAGATCACTTTTCTTCAGTTACCTACTGACGTTTGCCAGAAGAAGAGCAAGATTAAAAGATGCCTTAAGGAGGGCTAGAGTTGAAACAATTGAGGATCTTAGTATTTTCTGCAGCGTTTGGGAACGGGCATTTTCGGGCGGCAGAAGCTGTTATAGAAGGTATACGACTCAAGGAGCCTTCTGCAGAAATAATTCATTTAGATTTTGGAGATTTTTTGAGTAAGCGATTGAACACGGTTGCTAAAAGCTTATACATGGAGATGATTAAACATACGCCGAGACTTTGGGGCAGATTTTATGCTAGAACAGCTAAGCCAAAACCTAAGTCGATCATGCAGCGTTTTCTGAATCAATTAGGACGCAGTGATCTTCTTAACTATATTCAGGCCTTAGACCCAGATCTTATTGTCTGTACATATCCGACAGTCTCTTCGGTTCTTGCCCAACTTAGGCTGGAACGAATTCTTCAAGTTCCGGTAATTACAGTAATTACCGATTATACTGCTCATAGTCTTTGGGCTCATCCAGGGGTAGATCGCTATATGGTAGCTTGTGAGGAAGTCAAGGCAAGCTTAGTGTCTTGGGGAATTGAAACAGAATGTGTTCGTGTGACGGGGATACCAATCAGCCCAAAATTTGAACAAAAACTAGATCTCAAGCAGATTATTTCTAAATTGGGTCTAAATGCCATTTTGCCTACTTTTTTGGTAATGGGTGGAGTGTACGAGGAAAACATCGTGAAAAAAATTTGCATGCAACTCGCAGATTCTCTAGTTCCAGTTCAAGCTATTATTGTCTGTGGAAAGAATGAAAAGCTCTATCAATTTTTAGAAGACATAAGTATACAAGCTCGTAACCTCATCCTGCGGTTTGGGTATGTTCATAATATTGAGGAATTAATGGAAGTATCAGATCTCATTATTACTAAAGCGGGTGGCTTAACAGTTTCTGAGGCTTTAACGAAGCACTTGCCCCTTCTCATCTTCAAGCCGATCCCAGGACAAGAAGTTGAAAATGCACAGTTTGTACAACGCATTGGAGCCGGGCAGATCGCCGGGACTGAAGAAGAATTGGAAGAGCTTCTAAGTGGCTATTTAACCTCTCCCGAGGCGTTTAAAAGGATGCGAGACAAAGTTGCGCTCACTTTACCGGGCCGTTCCACAGGACGGGTTGTGGATGAGTTACTTGAATTAGCGTTGGATGGGAGACTGAAGCAAAAAAACGGATAGTGAACGGGTTGTAGAAGTAGGAGTCTCACTACTGGATCATGACACAGTTGATGTGGTCAGATTTTCATGGTATGTACGATGGTAAACCTAATCTTCTGGGAAGCTGCTATACGCCAGAGGAATGGATTCAGTGACTTTATGAGCGTGAGGTAAGCCGAAAAAAATTTAACCATAACTTTACATTATGTTCATTTAGATTTTACAAACAACCATTATGATATAAGCAGTTGTTAATACTGAATCAAGATTTCTAAAAGGAGGGCCTTTATTATAGGAGGAGTTAGAGTATGGTCAAAATTTTGCTAATAGAGGACGAGGTCCATGTTCAAGAACTAGTTCGGATTACCTTGGAAAAAGAAGGGTTTAGGGTCATAACTGCCTTGGACGGTAAACAAGGGTTAGATGTTGCACGGAGAGAAAAACCAGACCTAATAATCTTAGATCTAGCTCTTCCTGTGATCGATGGCTTTGATGTATGTAAAATACTTCGAGACCAAACGGATACGGCAGCCATACCCATCATCATTTTAAGTGCTCGTGACGGTGAAACAGATATAGTAATCGGGCTTATGCTTGGAGCAGACGATTACATGACGAAACCTTTTAGCCCTCGAGAGCTCTATGCCAGAATCAAGGCTAGGCTAAGAGAAGGGCAACGAAAAAATGAACTTCCGAACGGCCCTTTGAGGTGGGGGGACTTAGAGATCGTGCAAGAAAGTTACATTGCAACAATTGCTGCTAAGCCTATAAATTTAACCGTGAAGGAATTTGAGCTACTAGTTATCTTTTTAAAAAATCCTTATCAAGTATTCAGTCGAGAATATCTAATTCAAAAGGTCTGGGGTACCATTTCCGGCTCAGGTAGCAGAGCACTTGATGTCCATATCAGTCATTTGCGCAATAAATTGAAGTCACTAGGACCAGTTCTCGACTCCGTACGTGGAGTCGGATACGCTTTTGTTCGCAGAGTATAAAGTTGGTTGTAGTAGCAGATGAAATAAGAAAGTTATCTACCCAATCAAAAGAATCAACAAGGATTCAACAAGGATTATAGATGAAATAGTTATGGATCTGAATAAAGATAATATAGAAGTAGTACAAACTATGGAGATTAAGAATAAGTGAATCCTGGTAACCTTCCCCCGTAAATGCTCCAGCAGATAAGTTATTGGAAAAGTTAACAAGTTCTTTAATGATAGTTAACCTATCCATAACACATAAGTCTTTACCGTATAGTACAATAAGAATTGTTAAAAAGACAATAATACTATAAATTATGAGGAGGATTTACTAATGTTCAAAAGGATTCTAGCCCTATTTGTAGTTCTAAGTTTAGCAGTTACTTTGGCAGGATGCGGCCAAAAGTCAGAGACCCCAGCACAGTCAGCACAAGAAGAACCAAAAGTAGAACAACTTAGTGGTACCGTAATTGTTGATGGATCTGGTACAGTTTATCCATTAATGGCCCATATCG
>JADQBO010000505.1 GCA_016278585.1 Desulfosporosinus sp. | reverse complement strand
CTCTTCCGATCTAAAGTGTGTTAAAAGGACCGTCCCCACAACACACCGTCCCCAGAACACAAATTTGACATATAGAATAGGGGAGTATAGTATAGTGATTAGAGGTGAAAAGATGAAATCTGAAGATAAGCAGAAAGATAAGTGTTCCGGTTGTCAGAGTGAGGCGATGGAACGAGGCCAACGAGAGAGTCATCATGACGATAAAACGATTAAAGAACTTGTAAATCGAATGAATCGTATTGAAGGTCAGATTCGGGGGATTAAAGGGATGATCGAACGACATGTTTATTGTGATGATGTTTTAAATCAAATCGCCTCTGCTCAAGCTGCCCTTGATGGGGCTTCTCGATTGCTCTTAGAAAAACATATGAAAACATGTGTTAAAGAGCGGCTACAAAGCCAAGATGATCAGGTCGTTGATGAGGTTCTTAAAACTATTTTTCGGATGATTCGTTGAAGAGTGGTTTAGTATATAGAGCCGTTAAGGGGACCTTAGTTTGGGGGATAAAAAGATGACTGAAGAACAAGCAAATAGAAGAAAAAAAGAAATTCAAATCTACGGCATGACCTGTCAGCATTGTGTTAACCATGTCACTAAGATTATAGAAGAGTTCCCAAGTGTGGAGCAAGTAAACGTATCCTTAGAAGATGAGAAGGCAACTTTTACATGGGATCCTGATAAGGTTAATCTATCCGATCTTCGTCAACAAATTGAGGAAGCTGGATATTCGTTAGAAAGGCTGGCTGTTGAACAGGCAGATCCTGAAAAATCAGAGAACAAAGAGAATCAGGAGAACTCCCAGAAGACGGAATTGTCAGAGAAGTCAGAAGGAATAGTGGGTTCGACTACCAAAGGAGAGCAAAAACAGCTGTTTAAAATTAGTGGAATGACCTGTGCAAATTGTGCTTTAACGATTGAAAAAGGTCTCCAAACTATGCCAGGTGTAAAAACAGCTGCTGTTAATTTTGCCTCCGAGAAGCTAACAGTGGAAACGGATCCTAATGTGGTAAAGGAAGAGGATCTTCTAGCCAAAATTAAGGATCTTGGGTATGGTGCTCAGAGCGAAGACGACGGAAAGCAACAATTTAAAGTTAGTGGTATGACGTGTGCAAATTGTGCTCTGGCGATTGAGAAAAAACTTAGCGGTACAAAGGGAGTACAAAAGGTTGCCGTTAATTTAGCAACTGAGACGGTCTCATTAGAGTTTGATCCCAGTATCGTAAATATGGGAGAAATTTTCGAGCAAGTTCGGGACGCAGGTTATACTCCCATCGAGAACGAGGATAGAAATCAAGATGACCGCACTGTAATAAAACAACGAAATTGGCTGATTTTCAGTGCGATTCTTTCGTTGCCTATTATGCCGCTCATGTATCTGCCCATGTCTAGTTCCTTAATGTATACAATGCTTATTCTAGCAACCATCGTCCAGTTTACGGCTGGTTGGACTTTTTATCGTGGTGCTTATCATGCCTTAAAAAACCGCTCCGCTAATATGGATGTCTTGGTGGCAATCGGGATTACAGCTGCTTATGGATATAGTTTAATGACAACCCTACACATGTTTATACCGACGATTTTCTTTGAAGGACCCAACTTCTTTGAGACGTCTGCTCTATTGATTACCTTTGTGCGCTTGGGCAAATATCTGGAGACTAAAGCGAAAGGTCGTGCCGGTCAGGCCCTAAAAAGGTTGTTAGAATTACAGGCGGATAAAGCACACTTATTAGTCAACGGTGAGGTTAAGGAAGTTGCAGCGTCAGATCTGAAAATTGGGGATATCGCCATTGTAAAGTCTGGAGAAAGAATACCAGTGGACGGTGAGATTACCGAAGGGACAGCAAGCATTGATGAGTCCATGCTGACTGGGGAATCCATTCCTGTGGATAAGGGAGTTGGGGACCCTGTAATCGGGGCTACCATAAATCGTTCTGGAAGTATTAAGGTGAAAACATCTAAGACAGGTAAAGATACTGTCCTTTCTGGTATTATCAAAATGGTGGAAGATGCTCAGGGAGTAAAACCCCCGATTCAACGCCTGGCAGATAAGATTTCAAATTACTTTGTACCAACAGTAGTTGCTATTTCCCTTATCACTTTTCTTGTATGGTACGTTGCTTTAGATAGTACGTTTGTTTTTGGCTTTACAGCAGCCATTGCAGTCTTAGTAATTGCTTGCCCTTGTGCTCTGGGACTGGCCACTCCAACAGCGATTATGGTTGGCAGTGGGGTGGGGTTAAATCGCGGTGTTTTATTTAAATCCGCAGCTGTGCTGGAAGGGATTGCTGATTTACAAGCAATCGGATTCGATAAAACGGGGACGTTGACGAAAGGGACTCCCGAAGTGACGGATATCCTGCCTTATGCTGGTCACACGAGACAAAGTGTCTTAAAGATTGCCATAGCAGGTGAAAATCCCTCGATTCATCCCTTAGCTCAGGCGGTCGTTTCAAAGGGCAAGCAGGAACAACTTGTCATTCAAGAGGTTGAAGATTATCTTGAAGAAGCGGGTTACGGTGTTACATGTACCTATGAAGGCCAGAAGTTACTCATTGGTAATATAAAGTTAATGCACAAGTACAATGTAGACGTTAAAGAATCTGAGCCGGATTTTCAGCGTCTGGCCGAAGCGGGCAGAACAACCAGTTTTATTTCCTTAGGTGGTCAAGTCATTGGACTGATTGCGCTGGCCGATGTAGTTAAAGAGAGCAGTAAAGAGGCAATTAAAAGACTACATCAGTTGGGCTTAAAGACGTTTATGATTACTGGGGACAATAAAAAAGTCGCCAATGTTGTCGGCGAGCAGGTCGGAATTGATGAAGTGATTGCCGAGGTTTTACCACAAGATAAGATTGGTATTATCAAAAAGTATCAGGGCCAGGGGTTTAAGGTTGCTATGGTTGGAGATGGTATTAATGATGCTCCGGCCTTAGCTCAAGCAGATATTGGAATTGCTATCGGTTCAGGGACGGATGTAGCCAAGGAAACCGGAGATGTGGTGTTAGTTCGCAATGACCTACTAGATGTGGAACGAGCTATTCGTTTGGGGCGAAGAACCCTTCGGAAAATTAAGCAAAATCTATTTTGGGCATTAATATACAATGTCCTGGGTATCCCAATTGCGGCAGGTGTTCTATATCCTGTTACTGGACAACTTTTACCTCCTGAATGGGCAGGGCTAGCCATGGCTTTCTCATCCGTATCCGTAGTTACAAGTTCTCTCTTGTTGAGAAGGTATGAGAATATACTGGCAGATTAAAGTATCTGATATCTGAATTCTGACTTAGGAGGTGAAAAAAATGAACCAAACCATTCTGAAGATTGAAGGCATGACCTGTAATCATTGTAAAATGAGAGCGGAGAAAGCGTTGCAAGGAGTAAGCGGTGTTGAAAGTGTCAAAGTAGATCTTGCGAGTAAAGAAGCTGTCGTTACCGGGGATGCTGAGCGTGCCAATCAAGTTAAAGCGGTAGTAGATGCTGGATATTCAGTGATAGACTAAACGATTTTTTAAGTATTTCGCCCAAAAAAGAAATACCTGTGTCTTTAGTTACCTTTGGTAAAGAGACACAGGTATTTCTATGCTGCTAATACTATGGATTGCCGTGCTACACCTTATGTTTCCTCAATTCTATAATACCGGAGCTCGGATGAATACGCATTCTTTGGATAAACTAGTTTTGAGGTGATAAACTATGCCACGAAATGATGGTAACAAAGACAAGAAAGAAGAATTAAAGAAAATTGAGTTAACGCTTCGAAATATTCATAAGAGTGAAGAGTTTTTATTGGAAAATTCTGAAGAGCTAAGTGGGCATCAAATTAAAGATGTTAAAGCACATTTGGCCTCGAAGAAAAAGCATCTCGAAGAAACTGATGGCACGATTAAATAGGAGCAAGCTCCTATTTAATCATTTGTGTTTCAATCCTCTTGGTCACTCATTATAAAGTTATTGTTTTTTCATGACGATAGTTTTGCCACTGTGGAAACTATCGTCACTAAATTTTTATAGTAAGAGTTTCAGGTAGCTTTGCTAAAAGACGTTACAAATTGAATATATTTCTAAAAAAGAGTAAGAGGAATATCTCACGACATCCCTCTTACTCCCATTTAGTTAGATTTTGGTTCCACCCTTGAGGTGTTCTTCAGCAAACTGAATCATCCGTTTGGTCATTTGGCCACCAACAGAACCATTTTCACGGCTTGTGCGGTCACCGCCTAATTGAAGACCCATTTCATTTGCAACTTCATACTTAAATTGATCTAATGATTGTGCAGCTCCTTGAGCCGCTGGTGTATTCGTATTTCTTTCTCCTGCCATAATAGGTACCCTCCTTTAAATTTGTGTTTGTGTACTGGAACATTCTTATTATGTGTTTAGAAATTTTTATTACTCAGGTAATTATTGCTACAAAATAGAGAGCTTTCCTTTTGATTATTTTATGCTCAATGTATAGTTGTTTTTTATTGATTTTAGCTAATAATAGGTTTAAAATTAAAATATTAAAGGATTATAAAGGACAGCGGTTTTGATTAATTAATAGAACCTTTAGAAGAATATTGGAGGATTCAATATGGGATTGAAGATGAAGGAACCAGTAAATACATGGACACATTTTGTACTGTTTATGGCAGCAATCGTAGGTCTTGTCTTTCTAATTATCTTAAGTAAAAATAACATCTCGAAACTAATTACGATGACGATTTATGGGGTTAGTATGATTTTGCTTTACGGTGCTAGTTCACTCTATCATTGGGTTCAAACGACCCCTCAAAAAGAACTGCTCCTTAAAAAGGTAGATCATATAGCTATTTATTTATTAATTGCAGGTTCTTACACTCCGGTTTTTTACTATGGATTGGAAGGAGCATGGCGTTGGGCGATGCTTACTGTCGTCTGGGTTTTGGCAATAACAGGAATGGCACTGAAAATCTGGTTTATTCATGCACCGCGATATGTTTCCTCTGCGTTTTATGTATCTTTAGGTTGGATTGCATTACTGCCGTTCTTGCAACTGGTTAAGAATTTACCGATGGGTGCGATTATACTTATGGCCGTAGGAGGAGTCACCTACACCATGGGTGCCATAATATATGCCACTAAGATCTTTGATTTCTTTCCCAAACGTTTTGGTTTTCATGAGATATTTCACCTGTTTATTGGGGCAGGAAGTATTGTACATTATATAATGATTCTTATATATATAATACCAATGGTAGAATAGACATCATTAAAGGTTACAAAGAGAAGGAGTGGTAATATTACCACTCCTTTTAAACGTTCTCAGTGCAAAAAGCGGCTGCCTCTTCTGCACTGTAATCTCCATATATGAGCTTCATTAATCCCGGGTAATAGGTATCAAATCCTAGTACACCGTTCCAGATAATATTTAATACTTGATCTTGAGAGGGTTCCGAATCAGCTAGATCAAGGAATGTACGATATCGTATTTCACCATTATCCATATCCATTTCGAAGTTACCATTGGCCAATTCGTAGTTAACACGGCTCATAAAATCACATACTTCAAGGCGTTTAGAGGGGGGGGTTTTTTGATTAATATATGTATTGCAAAGTAAGGATTCTTGTTCTTCATCCACAAGAAGGAAAGCGTGAAAGTTAGTATTTATGCCTCGGATTTCAAGTTTAATAATTCCATTCTTGCTGTCAAAATCAAATACCCAGCCGTTTTGACTTAGAATCTCATAGAGTACTCGAAATAAGGACATGTTACCATCCTCCTATATTTCACATGCTACTATCAAATTCCACGTGAAGGTCGTAAATTCCTTCCAGTTATGGAACTATAATTAAAATAGATGAACAGAAAGAAAGGGTTTTTATGGAAAGGCTACGAATTAGATAAACATCTTTCAGATTTTGGAGCTAGTGCCATTTTTACCCTGGAAATACAAACGAAAGTATTTACTAGTGACTCGCATTGAAGTAAAAATAGTATTCATCCCCGAGGGAGGAGTTAACATTGCGTTCACATAAACAGCAAATCCTAATGCTAATGATTGGCTCACTGGTTGTATTAGCTGTCAGTTTAATCTTAGTATTAGGTTGGCATCTAAGGCATCGGGCGGTGGATGCAGCAATTGTTAAGGCTAAAACAGATTTAGCAACCTGAGGACTCTGCCTTTAAATTTCGCTGCTGAACAATGGCTTGCAGAACATGCAAAACTTTCTGGAGACGTCCAGTAAGGGCGGACGTTCTATAGCCTTGGTCAAAGAGAAACGCTCAGAGAATGATTATCTGAGCGTTTCTTTATGTTTTTGAATTAGAAAAAAGAGAATTTGATTTGAAGATATAGATTAGAGCATGTTATAATTAATTTTTAAATATAAACTAAGCATAAACTGGTGAATGGTATGTATACGAAGATAGGTATAAGGAGTAAAGACATTGAACCAAACAGATTTAAAATCACACATCAATTCCCGCAAAACCTTTGCGATTATCTCTCATCCAGATGCTGGTAAAACAACTCTAACTGAGAAACTTCTCCTGTTTGGGGGAGCTATTCGTGAGGCTGGCTCGGTAAAAGCCAGAAAAACTGAACGACATGCTACGTCAGACTGGATGGAACTTGAGAGGCAGCGGGGGATTTCCATTACTTCTAGTGCTCTACAATTCAAATATCAGGGATATGTTATAAACATTCTTGATACCCCAGGGCACCAGGATTTTAGTGAAGATACCTATCGTACTTTAACAGCAGCGGATAGTGCAGTAATGCTAATTGACGCAGCAAAAGGGGTCGAGACTCAGACTAAGAAACTGTTTCAAGTTTGCCGTAAACGAGGAATCCCAATTTTCACCTTTATTAATAAATTTGACCGTAACGCCAAGGATCCTCTTGATTTAATGGATGAAGTAGAAAAGGTGTTAGGGGTTGAATCCTATGCAATGAATTGGCCAATTGGAATGGGTCAAGATTTTAAAGGGATTTATGACCGCCAGACTGGGCAGGTTGAACGGTTTATGGAAGGAAGCAGCAAATCTAGTTCAAAGCCGCCTATATCTGGGGCACTCAGCGATCCGTTGGTACAAGAAGGTATCGGGGAAGATCTTGTTAACCAACTAATGGAGGAAATTGAACTTTTGGGTTTAGCGGGTAA
>JADQBO010000254.1 GCA_016278585.1 Desulfosporosinus sp. | reverse complement strand
GTAATACATTACTGGATGGTCATACAAACGATTTTGCCTGGGATATCGATTTTATGTCTGTTATGGATAGTGGTGGGTTTGATTGTGTTATTGGAAACCCCCCGTATATAGAGTATTCAAAAGTAAATCATTACAATTTAGAAGGATACTCAACTTTGAAGTGTGGAAATGTCTATGCTTATGTAACTGAAAAATCACTTAGTCTGCTAAGAAACAAAGGAGTACTTGGTTTCGTTGTACCAATTTCCCTTACTTCGACATCAAGGATGCAATTGCTGAGAAAGAACATTGAACATCAATGCTCTTTTGCCTATGTATCAAATTATGCAGATAGACCAAGTTCGCTGTTTATCGGAGTCCATCAAAAATTAAATATCATTATTTGCCAAAAAGAACTTAAAGATTCTTTTGAGTTATATACTACAAAATATTTTCATTGGTATAAAGACGAAAAATCAAGTCTTTTAACTAATCTGTCATATGTTTTAAACAAATATGCCGATAATGAATTCTATCCTAAGATTGGAGAACAGATTTCTTTAAGCATTTATAGGAAACTTACATTATATGACTCATCTATCATGAGTTTAGTTAAATCAAAGGGTCATTATAGTGTATTTTTAAGTACAAGACTAACATTTTGGGTAAAATGTTTTCTTGAACAGAAAAAATCCAAGGAATTTAAAGAGTTTAGGTTTTCTGATGATCAAAGAAGACATGTATTTAACTGTCTCATGAATTCTAGTCTCTATTTTTTCTTTTGGGAGACTGTATCTGATGGTTGGCATATTACAAACAAAGAGTTAAATCGATTTGGATTTGATTATAATATATTAAATAATAAACAAATTGAACTATTCATTGAATTATCTCAGAGATTAGACGCTGACTTAAATAAGAATAAAAAGTTTATTGGTTCTAAACAAACAGATTTTGAATATAAGCATAAAAAATCTAAAGAAATCATTGATAGAATTGATAAAGTATTAGCTGAATACTATAATCTTACGGTCGAAGAGTATAATTTTATTATAAATTATCAATTACCTTATCGTATGAGTGATGAGTTTAACAATTATTTAAATAAAAACTGAATGGAGCAGAAGAATGAACGTAATTGACTTGTTCGCCGGAGCTGGAGGATTTTCCTCTGGCTTTATTAAAGCAGGATTTAAGATTGTATTAGCTAATGAAATAGATAAAATGATTGCGAATACTTATAAAAAGAACCATACCGATACTTTAATGATAAATGAAGATATTAAAGAATTCGTAGAGAATACTGAAAAACTAATTGAAGAAAGTTGTCGTAATACTGAAGAGAGATTATCTGAAATTAACGAAAAACTCAAAAATGTTAAGGTTATAATTGGCGGACCACCTTGCCAAGGGTTTAGCATGGCTGGTGCTAGGATAAGAAGTACTGGATTTATTGAAGATCCAAGAAATTATCTTTTTAAATCCTATTTTGAGGTTATTAAAAAGTTTGAGCCGGACTATTTTGTATTTGAAAATGTACAAGGTCTAACAACCTTAAATAATGGTGAAATATTGAATACAATCATTGATATTTTCAGTGACGAGACCAATTTTACAACAGGTAAATATTTTGTAAGTAAAAAGATTATTTCAGCCAATGAATTAGGTGTACCACAAAAAAGAAAACGATTGATTCTAATTGGATCGAAACATGGAGCGGTTGATATTGATCTTGAAATAGAGGAGATAAAGAAACAATTTAAGATAAGAGATAATGTTACGTTACGGGATGCTATTTCAGACCTTAATTACTTGGAAAGTGGTGAAGGCGACTTTCAGCAAGAATATGTTGTAGAAACACTTTCGCATTACCAAATGGAACTTAGAAATTCTAAATTCTTGTTTAATCATGTTGCTGGGCGCCATAACAAAGTTGCGCTGGATAGAATAAAACAAATTAAAGGAGGTGAAAACTGGTCAAACCTTAAAGATGAGGTCATAAATTCAGTTCATAGTGGGGCTTATGGAAGGTTATCATGGGATAGTCCAGCCTATACTATTACTACACGATTTGATACTCCTTCCGCTGGAAGAGTAATTCATCCAGATTTAAATAGAGTCTTAACGCCACGAGAGGCTGCCCGGATCCAGTCATTTGATGATAACTACATTTTCTATGGGAATAAAACGTCAATAGGGAAACAGATTGGCAATGCAGTCCCACCCAGAGTTGCATGGGTGATAGCTGAGATTATTAAACGAGATATTCTTAAAAACAATAACGCTTCAAGACGTATAATGAAAATGGAGTATCGCTAATGTGCGATACTCCATTTTTGGTTCATTTGTTATTATTTCACCAGTTTTTTTACTATAATACAATGGGTAGTTGCATTTTTGATAATGCCTAGCCTGCCCGACGATGGGCAATCTGATGGGATGATGGAAGAGTAAAGGGATCGGACTTTGTTTCCACTCGAGCCACTGATCCATCCGATAATACCTCATAAATCTTAACCAAGCCATCTCCCTTAGTCCATTCATGGCAACACTCTCTACAGTAATAACGTTCACGGCCGATACGGCCAATTTCACGTGCTTGACATAGTGGGCAATTCATGACAGCCATCTCCTAACAAGGATATTTAAGAATATCCTTATTATACAGTAAAATCTCATCATTTTTGTTAAGAAATTGTGAAGCTTTTGTGTCTTATTTAAAATTTCTCTAGAATAAAATTTATGTTTCTAAGGTTGTCAAGTCGTTTAGCTTTGCATAAACCTTCACCGAAATTCTGTGATTCTACGTCTAAAAGGTCGTTATAGGTACAGTAACCATAAATTATAGCTTTATTTATTGAGTTAACGTTTATCAAGCGGGTGCTATTTTCAATTACTGAGTCAAGTTTTACGCCTATATAATAATCTTTAGGAATATTCTCAAATTGATCAATTGGAACCATAATTCGTTTATGGAAAGGTTTTGATGCACATTTAATATCAATTGTTTCATCGTGGTTAGTCAGAAAATCATAACCATCGACGTTTTTCTCACCTTCAAAGATCTGAAACATATCCCCTTCGGGATAGTTAATGCCATTAGCTCTAAGAAAGTATAAAAATGAGAGTTCAGCTAATTTACCTACGAAAGTCCGTTCAATCCTTTTATCTAGAGTAGTCGGTAATCGATTATATTGATTATTACCAAAGATAATCTTTGCTGAAAAGTCTAAGCAGTTACTTTTCATTTCGGGTTTTATATCTATATATTTCATCTCTTAACCCCTTCGAATATGCAGTTAAATGTAATGATGTGGAATTATCTGTAATCTAATGATAAAATATAAATACTGTCTATGCAATAGTAAAAAATATCTTTCTGGAGTGATTACTATATTTAACATAAATAAAACGCTAAAACATCTCCATCAGTCGTCAAAAGAACAGATTTGGTACATTGTTAAACAAGAAATGGAATTTTGGAAAGTGTGTTATGCTGCACATATTTTGGAGCTTTTTATGGCTGATGATTCAAATGATTTCAATCTAGAAAGATATTTTAAGGTTAAAGCTCAAGAAATTCGGCGAGAAAAGGGCTTTGATAATTTTATCACTACCCATAGAATGCTATTACTAGGTTATATGTATGGACTAATGTATAAGAATAGTCCTTTATATAATGAGGCATCTCTAAGTGAAGTTTACTTTGAAATCAAAGAAAGATGTAATGGGGAATTCGAAAAAACCGAGTTGTATTACGATATAATTGAACAGCAAATAGAGAAAATCTATTTTAGTTCTGAATTAGACGAGAAGAATGACACTGACAGAGCTAACTTTAGGTTATACCCCTTGTTTTTATTGTATAAAGTGCTTATAGAGATTGGGAATATCACGGGAAGATACTTTATCAGTACTCAAGAATTTAATGTTTTTGTTTCTACAACGGAAAGATATGATCATTATTTATCCACTGTTTTTGATATTCTGATGTGTAGAAACAATGATACTATTGATTTAAATGATCTTAATTCAAAATTTCGACAGGATAATCGATATCGAAGAGTCCTAAGTAACATTGAAGTGTTTAATTTATCAGAAGGAATTGAAATTAAATCTGAGCATGTTGCTTATGTTAAAAAGAAACTCTATTATTTCGAAGTTTCGGAGTATAAAACTTTTGATAGTAGTTACCTTTCAAGGTTATGTAAGAATGTAAGATTATTGAACGAAGAAAATGAGGAAAGAGGTGCCATCCCTGTGATAGATTTATCTACTATAGAAATAAATACAATAGAAACTTCAATTCCTCGAAATTGGATTTTTTACGGTGCCCCAGGTAGCGGTAAGAGTCGAATGTTAGAAGATGAATACAGAGGAAAGTATTTTCCAAATGATTATTTGTTTTCAAGAGTGACGTTTAATAGTAATTACTCTTATTCGGAATTTGTGGGTGTTTATAAACCCACGCCAATGTATGAAAAAGTCACAGACGATAGACAACTTTATAAATCGAATAAAGTTGATCTATTAGAATATCAAATGATTCCACACATTGATTATACCTTTACACCGGGTATATTTTTAGAAATGCTTTCAAGGTCTTTGGTAGATCCTTTAAGAAATTATTTGTTGATAATTGAAGAGCTTAATCGGGCAGATGTTGCCACAGTATTTGGAGATGTATTCCAATTGCTTGATAGAAATAAGGATGGTAAAAGTGAATACCCTATTCAACTTACGGAGGATGCAACCAACTACTTGGTCTCAAGAGTTGGAAAGGAGAAAATTATTAGCAATAGAATTATTATCCCTGGGAACTTATATATTTGGGCTACTATGAACAATGCTGACCAGAATGTAACTAGAATGGACACTGCATTTAAAAGAAGATGGGAGTTTAAGCATATTGATATCAATTATAATCAAAAAGTAATTGAGAATAGAATGTTAAAACTAAGATTTCTGGAAGGTAACATTAAATGGAATAAATTTCGCGAGATAATTAATGACTATTGCTCAGAACAACTTGACATACAGGAAGATAGACTTATCGGACCATTTTTTATTAATGATTTTTCTGTTGACGAGGATGGGTTAGAAATAATAAATGAAGATTCCTTTAAATATAAATTGCTCCTATATTTAAGAGATGATTTGTTTAGATACAATCCTACGGATATATTTGCTAAAAATCGTTCATTAGGAAAGATTATCGAAAACTATGAGAGTGAAGAAAGTAAGGGAAACGAAATCTTTATTCCTCTTATAACTGAAAAATTAAAGAATGAATTATTAAATGGAAAGTAGCATGAAGTATAACATTAAATTTGAAGAGTTTTGGTATGATAAAGATTTACTGGGAATTTCTGATGACTTTGTTAAGGCCTTAATTAAAAGTAGCCGTAGTATGATTGAAATAGAGCATACCTTAATTAAACTAAAGTTTGTTGGAATTTTAGCTTATCGTTCAGAAATGCTGATCCTAATGCCGAAATATTTAAGTAGTTCTGAGTATAACGATAGCGATTTATTAAAACACGCAAGATTACTGATAAAGGTATTTAAAAAGCTACCTCAGTCCATGATCATAAAATATAGTAAGGATTTCTTCACTAACAAAGATATAAATGCTAACGCATTTGCTGAAATCTCAATTGCCGATTTTCTGATTCGTGACTACCTGCATAATGGTGTTTTTGAGAAAAGGTATGAAATCACCAAGAAAAGTTCCCAAGGAAAAGTCGATTGGATAAAAACGGTTAATAAAATTGATCCTTTTAAAAGTGGCAAAAACATACTGTATTTTGAAACCTATAGGAAACATATTACTTCAAATTCAGAAGAACTGATTACTGTTATTCACCATTTAGTGATTGACTTGTGTATAGCCAAATATGGGCAACTTTTTGATATTAAGCAAAGAGTACAAAACTTATCTAAGATAGAAAATAGATTAAATAGAATCGGGCATCATGTCTTACTAAAAACCATTGAGAATGAAATGCAACAGACTTTTATGGAAAGGGAAATAAGAGTTCTGAAGGCAATGCATAGTTTTTTCTCAAATATCAATAGTTCTAAAAATAGGGGTTTTGAACTATATGGCACCTCAAAGTTCCATTATGTATGGGAAGTTCTGTGTTCACATGCATTTATGAATCAATATGATACTTTCTCATATTTAATAAATGCTCCAATTTGGAAGACTATAGATGGTAAAGAGTACTACTCAGAGAAAAATAAGATGGAGCCTGATATTCTTAAAACTATCGAGAATAATGGCGAAAATACGTTTATTATTCTTGACGCCAAATACTATTCCTTAATCCTTACGGAAGATAGATTAAGCGGACAACCCGGAAGTTATGACATTGTTAAGCAATTCGTATATCAGATTGCGCTTGAATCTGAATTAACTAATTATGATCAAGTTTTCAATGTTCTTGTTTATCCTCAAATTATGAATGAAATATATCAGTTAATTGGAACTGTTCAACTAGAGTTTTTTAATAAGAAACCGCTAATAAACCTTTATTTATCACCAGAGCATTTGATTGAACTATATTTATCCAATCAAGTATTCGATAAAATAGTACTCGTTAGCATGATAGAAGATTTTAAAATCCTTTCGGAGTGCAGAGCGGGATTTTAATGGCATTAATTAACGTTTTAGAATAACTGCCTTTTGCAGAAACTATGGTTAGATTAATGTAAAAGGAGACTAAAAACATGGCAACCTTAGGTAAAAGTAACAATATAAATTTCTTACCCCGAGGAAATACCCCTAAACCAGGAATAATAACGCCAAAGTCAAAAGTAATAGCGGAAAAAACGGACGCTTTGACTAACGAAGGTTCAGATCCGAGTCATTCTTAAGTTGATATAAAGATATTTACCATTGCCTTGGGAAAAATCATTAAATGATCGCTTGAGGAGCGAAAGAGTAGGGAGGTAATTTAATGAATCCTGAACAGAATAAAGAACTATTAAATCGTAACGCGTGGGAGGAGCCAAAGGTCGGAGGCGTTGTAGCCGATAAAAAAATAATAAAGTCTAGGGATAATAGGGTTAATGTTGCTGCGAAAATTGCCAAGCCAGTCGGATAAAGAGGGATATACAGTTAAACTCGGGTTCGACAGTCTGTAGGCACGAGAAGTGCCTCTATACCTTGTGGCGCA
>JADQBO010000063.1 GCA_016278585.1 Desulfosporosinus sp. | reverse complement strand
TCAAAATGCAGGTACAGACTGCGGTAATCCAAATTTATAGTTCCCACAACTGCCAGGATGTCATCCACGGCAACGGATTTTGCGTGATTAAAGCCGGGCGTGTACTCATAGATTTTCACGCCGCTTTCCACGAGCACATCATAGTTTGAACGGGTTACGGAATGAACATACCATTTGTCCGCGATATGAGGGGTCACAATTCGAACATCCACATTTCGTTTTGCTGCGGTACACAGGGCGGTTGACATCACGTTGTCGAGAATCAGATAAGGCGTATTGATGTATACATAATGCTCAGCGTTATTGATTAGATTTAGATAGACGGTTTCACCTAACGATTCACCATCTAGAGGACTATCGCCAAAGGGCTGAACATACCCATCGGAGACAAAAGCTTTGGCTGGCTGGTAGGCTGGTCTATACTTCTCAAAATCCTCATCAGTTCTTCGCTGTTGACTCCACAGAGAGAGAAACATAACAGTAAAACTCCAAACAGCATCCCCTTGAATGAGGAGGGCAGAGTCTTTCCAATGCCCGTGTTTCTTATACGCATTAATATACTCATCTGCGATATTGATGCCACCTGTAAAGGCTGTGTAGCCATCGATGACTGCAATTTTACGGTGGTCACGGTTGTTTATACGAGTAGACAAAACCGGAATAAATGGATTAAAGGCGCAGCACATAATTCCCGTTTTTTCAAGTTGCTTATCATAGCCATAGGGCAATGTAAAAAGGCATCCTAAATCATCGTAAATAACCCGAACATCCACGCCCTGAGCCGCTTTTTCCACGAGTATCTGTAATATAGTATCCCACATCAGGCCTTCTTCGATGATGAAGTATTCAAGGAAAATATAACGTTCAGCTTTTTTCAGTGCTTCCAGCAAACGTTCATACATTCGCTCTCCGGGTGTTAGATACTCTGAGGTCGTATTTTCATAGACTGGACAAAAGGAATAGCTTTCGAGATAGTGTGACTGATTAGCGACATTAATGTCCTGTCGTCGAATTTCCTGAATAACTGCCTTGTTTTGGCCAAGTGACTCAACCATTTTTTCCTGAACCAGGTGCATTTTCCTGATCGATCGCTTGCTTAATTTATTGCCGCCAAAGGCTAGGTAAAAAAGTCCTCCAAAAATAGGAAAGAGCATAATGGGAACGATCCAGGCGATTTTATAGGCAGGATTGGCTTTACCACTTAATATCCTCAGGAGGGCTACGACACTTAGTAATGTACAAGCAACATAAAAATAAATAAAGTAGCTGCTAAATTTCCAAATGATCATTACCAAGGCAAAAATCTGAATTAAAATAGGTATACCAACTAAAACTACTCTATTGTATAAAAGTTTTAATAATTTCTTCATAACCCTCACCTCTAAATTTTAAAAAGGTAACATTAAGGTCCTGCTCAAAGTATACTCTATTAGTCAATAATTGAAAATGTTGCTTTGCATTTAAGGTTCCTATATGGATAAAGGTTTTGTTATTCTAGGGGTTGTTAGGAGAGTCCTTTCTATGGTAAGATAATTTATATTTAAATTCCGTACTTTGAAAATGTGTGGGGAAGCTTTGCTTGGCAAAGCCTATAGTAGAATGGTGGTATTTTTTGAGATTGGTAGGATTGTAGGATGGGCGCGATGATTAGGAGCTAAGCACCCTCTAATAAGGGTGCTTTTTTGTAGTCAGGCTCTCATTCTGCTTGAAGGAAATTATCATCACCAAAGGGAGCAACTAAGCTCAGAGAGCTAGTTCAATGCATAATAATGTAAAGTAGGTAAAAATTAGAAACTGTAGAATGGTAGAAAGGGGTCAGGGAAATGATTGTAGTTATGAAAATGGGTTCGACGGTAGAGCAGATTGAAGAGGTTTCCACACGTTTAACGGAAGAGGGATTCAAAGTTCATCTTTCCCAAGGGGTAGAGAAAACGATTATGGGGGCTATTGGGGATCGCACACGACTTGAAGCCCTCGATTTAGAAGCCTTACCTTGCGTAGAAAAAGTTGTACCCATTCTGGCACCGTATAAATTGGTTAGCCGTGAGTTTCACCAGACAGATACTATAATTCGTATTGGTGAACAGGAAATTGGGGGCAACAAGGTCCACGTAATGGCAGGGCCCTGTGCGGTTGAAAGTAAAGCTCAGATCCTGGAAACAGCACAAGCAGTGCGCGAAGCCGGTGCTACTTTCTTGCGTGGTGGAGCCTTTAAACCCCGTACTTCTCCATATTCCTTTCAAGGGTTGGAGGAAGAAGGGTTACGTTATTTGGCAGAAGCTCGAGAAAAAACGGGCCTTTTGGTGATTACTGAAGTTATCGATGCTCGGGACGTTTCTTTGGTGGCTCATTATGCAGATGTTCTTCAAATAGGTGCCCGAAACATGCAGAACTTTATCCTCCTTAAAGAAGCTGCTAAGTCTGGGAAACCAATTCTTCTTAAGAGAGGGCCCTCTGCAACCTTAGAAGAATGGATGATGGCTGCCGAATATATTATGGATGGTGGGAATTATCAAGTTATGTTCTGTGAGCGAGGGATCCGAACCTTTGAGAGTTATACCCGGAATACCCTTGATTTAAGTATGGTCCCTGCCTTGCATGCTCTTTCTCATTTACCAGTCATTATTGACCCTAGTCATGGAACAGGCAAATGGCAATTGGTTCCTCCTATGGCAAAAGCAGCTCTTGCTGCAGGAGCAGATGGCTTGATTATAGAAGTTCATCCACAACCTGAAAAGGCTGTGTCAGATGGAAAACAGTCTTTAACCCCTGAGCGATTCCAAAGGATGATGATTGATTTAGGTAAGCTTACCTCTGCACTAGATCGTGAGTTGGGGGAAGTGAGTAAGGGTGCCGATTAAGGAATTTATACCCCCTAATAATGAAGAGAATTTAACACCGGGATGGTTAGGCCTTCGGATTCCGCGGGCCTGCATTCTCGGTTTAGGACTGATTGGTGGGTCTTGGGCTGGAGCTTTACATCAGGCTGGTTGGAATGTCTTTGCAGTCGACTCGGAAAAGGCCAGTATCGATGAAGGGGTGAGGCGAGGGTGGCTTCAAACAGGTTGGACCTCCATGCCAGAATTCTTAGACGTCGATTTGATCGTTTTAGCTCTTCCTCTCCCAGCGTTGGAGAATGGTCTTGAGCGATTGTTAGGCAAGATTCCCAAGGGGGCGATTGTAACAGATGTAGGAAGCTTGAAGGGTGAGATATGCCATAAAGCAGCTATAGATACTAAAATCAATTCTCAAGACGTTTATTTTATTGGTGGACACCCGATGACGGGTTCGGAACAGTCTGGTTTTGGGGTTGCCGATCCTAACCTTTTTCGCGGGTATCCCTATGTCCTTACTCCAGCGGAAACGTGTCCGAAACAGGTGCTTCAGAAACTCGTGGAAACTGTCCGGGGATTTGGGGCTAACGTCGTATTTCGAGAGCCTGGAGAGCATGATATAGAAGTGGCAATGGTTAGTCATATCCCCCATTTGTTAGCGGTAGCCTTAACCTTAGCCACCCAGGATATTTCTAAAGATGAAGGATCAGCCCTAGAGTTAGCAGGCCGGAGTTTCCGGGATATGACTCGTATCGCAGACAGTTCCCCTGAAATGTGGAAGGAAATTATGGTCAGAAATGCTGATGCTATCCTAGGGGGACTTACTCTGTGGGAACAAAGGATTAAGGAATTAAAGGAGTGCCTTCAGCAGGGAGACGGAGAGACTATTGCTGAAGCGTTTCGAAAGGCTCATGTGGTGCGGGAAAGGATTAATTAACGTAGGGGGTCAACATCTATGCGAGGCGTGTTTATAAAGCCTGTCAATCATTTGGGAGGCGAAATCAGAGTTCCTGGCGATAAGTCGATTTCTCATAGGGCGGCGCTCTTTGGCGGAATGGCCCATGGGGAAACACATGTCTCAAATTTCCTATTAGGACAGGACTGTTTAAGTACGCTACGCTGTTTAAAACAGCTGGGAGTCCCCTGGGAAAGACAAGGAACCGAGGTTTGGATTCGAGGCGAGGGCATGGAAACGTGGCAAGAGCCAATAGACGTTCTTGACGCTGGGAATTCAGGGACGACCTTTAGGTTAATGCTTGGAGCCTTGGCCGGAAGTCCTTTCACCGTCACAATGAGCGGAGACGAGTCACTTCGGTCACGGCCTATGCGTCGGGTCACAGATCCTCTTAAGCAGATGGGTGCCCAAATTATGGGCCGTCAAGCAGGGAATTTGGCCCCCTTAACCATGTTAGGTGGTCAGTTGCAGGGACAAAGCTTTCGAACAGCTGTCCCTTCAGCTCAAATCAAATCAGCCATCCTCCTAGCCGGGTTAAGAGCGCGCGGTGAAACTTCCGTCGAGGAGCCCGCTCTATCGAGGGATCATACTGAACGTATGCTAAGGGGTTTCGGAGTCGATGTTCGAAGTAATCAGACCGTGGTACGGGTTCAGGGGGGCGGACGCCTAAAGGGTCAAGCTGTTTCCGTACCGGGAGATATATCATCGGCAGCCTTTTTTCTTGTCTTAGGAAGTTTAGTTGGACAAGGTGAGATTATTTTGCCGGACGTAGGTGTGAACCCAACTCGTACGGGAATCTTAGATGTTTTAAAAGCTATGGGTGCAGATATTGAAGTCCTTGACGCCTCAGAAATCTGTGGTGAGCCTAGAGCAACCCTTCGTGTTCGCCCTGCAATACTTAAGGGGATCGAAATAGCTGGGGACATAATTCCGCGGCTGATTGATGAAATTCCTATTTTGGCCGTAGCTGCGAGCTTTGCTGAAGGGGAAACGGTTATTCGAGATGCTGCAGAACTAAGAGTTAAGGAAACTGATCGGATCCGTACGGTAGTTGAGGGCTTAAATGCCCTGGGGGCTAAAGTTGAGGAACTCCCCGATGGGTTACGCATCCAAGGTCAAACTTCCTTGTACGGGGGGCATGCCAATAGCTTTGGAGATCATCGGTTGGCTATGTCGTGGGCAATCGCTGGTATGCTGTCTAAGGAAGGTGTAAGTGTAGAAGACATGGCTGCTGCGGATGTATCGTACCCTGAATTTTTAACTGTGATTAAGAAAGTAGCTGGATGATGAAATGCCTAACAAGAATGAAAAGGAAGCCCAGCAACTGATGGATAAGGGCTTTACCTATGGTTTGAGGCAATCCCTGACCATTGTAATTGGGTATGCGCCAGTAGCTATTACATTCGGGATTCTAGCGACTCAGTTCGGCTTAACCTTTTGGGAAGCCGGACTGATGTCTTTCTTTGTGTTTGCAGGTGCTTCTCAGTTTATTGCTATTGAAATGCTCCATCAAGGGGCTACCCCCTTGATGATTGGTGTCACCACCTTAATTATTAATATTCGACATTTTTTGATGGGCTTATCGGTGGTTCCTTTTTTTCCAGAAAGAACACTTCCCTGGTCAATGAGCTTGGCCCAAGGCCTGACCGATGAAACCTTTGTACTTAATACAAAGGTTTTGAAGGATATAGATGGGGAGGAAAACCGCCGTAGGGTCATGTTGGGGATTAATTTAGGTGCTTTTGCTTCGTGGGTCATTTTCACAATCTTAGGTGGTCTAATTGGTAAATGGTTACCTGTTCAGTTCACGGGTTTTCAATTCGCCCTCTTGGCATTATTCATTATTTTAACAACGTCATCCTTGTCTAAGAAAAACTATATGACCTATCTCCTAGCAGCTGTCCTAGCTGTCGTCTTGAAACTGCTCATTCCGGGGAAAATTTATTTAATTATAAGCGTAGCCCTTGCTGCAGGAATTGGGGCATGGTGGCGGGGGAGAAAAGTGCCTACTCAACTTGGAATTAACCAAAAGAGCAGCCAGCAAAGCTCTTCATTAGAGAAGGGAAGGTAGCCATGTCAGTTCAACTGCTATTAACGGTGCTATTAATGACGGTCGTCACTTATGGGTCGCGTGTGTTGCCTTTTCTTTTATTTAAAGGGAAAAATGTTAAGGGCTTTGCCCGGGATTTTATTGAACTTGTTCCGATTGCCTTACTTGCTGCCTTAGTCATTCCGGAGTTGGTGACACCAACGGGAACGATCGTCGTCATGCATAACCCCTTTTTATGGGCAGGAATGTTGACGTTTCTTTTTTCCAGATACGTCCCAAATCTTTTTCTGGGAATCATCTTCGGAATGACTGTGTTTTGGGGTTTGGATAAATTACTGCTTTAAGTTTTAGAAAATGCGGATGACTCGTGCTCAAATTAAATATAAGGATCCCAAAGGAGACAAAGGTGCTAACGCCTTTGTCTCCTTATTTTTAGAAAATTTAATTAATAAAAAGGATTTGTGGATTGGGATTGTCGAAGTAGGACCATAGACATGGGTATTATCGCTAAAATCACGAAGTATGCAGGGAAGTGTCATGATGAAGGTTGAAAAGATTATGGTTGTTCCTGTTTGTGTTAACGCAGAGGAAACCCTTGAAGAGATTCTGACTAAACTATATGACTCAGATACAGATGGATTACTGGTAACGTCACTAGAACGGGTGGTGGGTGTTATTAGCCGTCGACAACTCACTAACCCTCAAATTTTTCTCAATCCTCAACTAACGGCTGCTGAGATAATGCAAACGGATTTCCCTAGGGTTGATCCAAGCGCTGATGTCCAAGGAGTATGGGATTCAATGGCGGAAGTGTTACCTGTCTTTGCTCAAGAGCAGGTTGTGGGGATGCTTACCCGGGCTATCGTAGGAATAGCTATCTATCGAGAGAAGGAACTAGGCGTCAAAACCTTTGAGGCAGTGGCTAATTCTGTAACGAGCGGCATAGTTGCTATTGACGAATTTGGAAAGATTACGACCTTTAATAAAGCAGCGGAAAAATTCACATGGCGTAAACAAGGGGAAGCCCTTGGCGGTGCTTTGGCTGATGTAATTATCCCAACAGGGTTGCTGGATGTTGTCAAAACAGGGCTGCCTCAATTTGACTTTAGGATTGAAGCCCATAATCATGCATACATTAGTAACCGCACTCCTATTGTTGAAGATGGAAAAGTAGTTGGGGCAGTTGGCGTTTTTCAAGATATATCTGAAATTGAGAATTCCTTAGCTGAACTGCGCGTCTTAAACGAATTTAACGATGAATTAAATACGGTCATTAATTCATCTTATGACGGGATACTGGTGACGGATGAAAAGGGGCGGGTATTACGTACAAATTCGG
>JADQBO010000510.1 GCA_016278585.1 Desulfosporosinus sp. | reverse complement strand
AGTATCTTGTGGTGTATTCTTGCTCCCTGGATCATTGGTCTGCCATTTACCTTTGGTACCTAGTTCGTTCGCTGTAAGTTCAAAGTGACACATGGCAATCCCCATATCCACTCTTTGCAAATCATACGCCAGAGATTTTGTATAACCCTTAGTATGTCGAAGGTAGAAATGGATCTTATTTTTGTCCTTTACAATCCTCCACGGCTGCTTATTAGATGCAGAAGGTGCAAGTCGAAGCATTTCCAAAGGCGTTACGTATTCTCCAGCCTCCGATTTAGTTAAACATTGATTGAAGTCGTAGCTGAAGAAAAGCTCATCCCAGTTTTTTCTATTTTTTGATCCGGCAGCAAATCTCATTGCAGAATCAATTAAACTCCGTCTATTGCTAGGATAGCCAATTGGTGTGATACAAGGCAATATCTCATAATCTTTTTGCTCAATAGCCTTTCCAAATTGACTTCTCTTGAAAGTACCTCCCAGCCAACAAGTACCTAGTCCAAAAGTCGTAGCATATAGAATTGCTTTTTCTAAAGAATACCCAAAATCCTCTAAATCTCTATCAGCCTTTTCTACCACAGCTACAAGATAGGTTGGGGCACCTTTTATAACTCCATAAGTTCCAAGCTTTACACTCGATCCCTTCCGAGAGATATCACTGTCAATCAAGCTAAATCTTGCGGTCCCACCAAATGGACCTTTAATATTCGTAAAGAAATTACTCAACGTCTCTTTCATCTCTGACGTCAAGGTTTGCTCTAAATAAGTTCGAATAGAAACTCTCTTTTTGATTATTTCAGTGATCGATGTTCCAAATAATTGTTCGTCAGCCATTCTAAAACCTCCAAAGACTATGATCTAATGCTAACCCCCGTATCAATTCCCCAAACACTTCCTAATACTCTTAGCAAAACTATTATAGCAAATTATATATCATTTAAATAGCAATCATGCCCATTTTTGTGAACAACCATTCAATATCTATAAGCATAACTACACCATCCATAACGTTTCACTTTTAAAAAATCAACTCGATTTACTCTATGTGAATTTTCCTTGATTTAGCTATTCGTCACTTCGAGTTTGCCGCTTAGAGATTAACCCAACAATCACTATTATTACAAATGAAACTAATGAAAAGATAAATAAAATTGTTCCACCATTCTCACCATTGGAAATCGGTATTCCTAAAAAATTCTTTTCCATAAAAGACATTGCAATTCCAGCCACGATTGCTGCCAACCCAATAACTAAGGTTATTATTATACCCACATTTTTAGTTTCTTTTCTGGGTCCAACATATGAGTTATTCCATATAATGCGAGTCAAATAATAGACCATACAACCTAGCATAATTACATAAACATTCATGGGGTATTGAAGCCATCGAAAACTAAAACCATAGAGGCCTATATCAATTAAGAGAAGATAAAAAAGTAACATAAAGGCTTGATTCCCTACCATGTTTCGTTTTTGCATTTGCATTTCATCCAATTCATTTCTGCGCATCTTCATCATCCTCCCAAAATAGTTGATCGAGAGTTTTTCCTAGGACTTTACAAATAGATATACATAACTTAATTGATGGATTGTAGTCCCCCTTTTCAATAGCATTAATGGTCTGTCGCGTTACTCCCGTGGCATCCGCCAAATCCTTTTGTGACATGTCTTTAGCTGCTCTTGAAGATTTCAACTTTAAATTTTTACTCATACCACACCTCTATGTACATAGTATTATAACTTTAACTTATAGTCAAATATATATTACATTTTGTGCAGACGATTTGATATTTAACTATTTTTACATTATTTATCTTGCTCAAGAACTCCTAGCTAGATAGTCCAGATTTTTTCTACTAGTGGGAAACAGTATTAACTCTCTTTGTCATAGAGGTCTGATAAAAGCGCCTATGACTCCTATTATAGAATTCCCTTAAATACAAAAGAAAAGTGAAACAGGAAACCTGTCCCCCTGTTTCACCCAGAAGAAAAGCCTTTCAATCTTATGAAAGGCTCAAAAACTCTATAGTGATAGTTACCATATGGCTATATGACCATCAGCTCTTGACTCAGTGCCCCCGGCCAATATCCCATCCGCCCCTTTCCAGATGATTTAACCGCGTCCAAAACTTGAGGTATCCATCGACCGTCTGATGTCATGTCCCCTTCGGACAAGTTCTTGGGCAATGGTTTCCTTTTTAAGAGATCGATTCAACTTAGAAACTGCATTTTATGAATAAACTCTTTTCCCATCAAATTGAAATATAATTCATACATAGACCTTCTGATCCTTTGATTTATTGTTTCCTCGGAAGCCACCAGTGGCAACGCCATCAGATGCATTGGAATATCCCATATAGAATAATCCACGCCCTGAATCAAATAAAATCCAGCTTTTTCGTAAAATTCTATACGCCTCCATCTGGAATACCCTTCCTTCCGGGTTTTCGCTTCGTCTGGTCGTTCAACTTCTACAAAAATAGCCAGCTTATCTTTATACTTTTGGTGTAGCCTTTTAATAAAAGCAGATCCTATCCCCCGCTCTCTATACTCCTTAAACACTGCAAAAAGACTAATAAGAACATAGCCATTTTCATGGTTGTCCAAACAGACAGCATAGGCTAGATCTTGTTCTCCTTCACAGAAAACCAGCCCATTTTGCCAGCCATTTTTAAGATGTTTATATAACACAGCATAGGGGGCATATTCTCCCTGTGAAAAATCCTGTTTTATCCGTTTATAGAAAACCTTGAGCTCGTCTAACTCCATGTGCCGAATGTAAAACTCAGACATAATTATACTTCACCACTACATACCCAACCTTTCAGCGGCATCCTAATAATTCTACAAATAAGCACAGAACCCCTTTCTAGCTTACTTTCGGACCCTTAACCCCTCATAGGTTCAACCACTAATATGTAATAATACCTAACGCAAGTCTTCGGAATTCCTTCAACCCCCGCTTGTAGGACTGATTAACACCAACTCATCTCCATCCTCAAGGATCATTGAAAGACGCTTATTTCCACTAATGTGCTGCTTATTGACGAACATAATAAGTTGCATTAACTGCTGTTCGGAGATGTTTGGGTTTCTTTGCATAACCTCTCTAAATATCTGTTTTACAGGGCCTGCTTTTACCAACAGTTGCTTTATATTAAACTCGACACTTATTAACCCAAAAAACTTAACTGTGATCATATTCTATAGTCTTCCAAACCCAACTTTTTAAGTCTGTGTTTTGTTGGAATTCCTTGTTCATCCCAACCCCTGATTTTGTAGTAATCCTTAATCATTTCTTGTAGTTTTACCCTGCTGTCGACATCATCTGCCCTTTGAAGATCACTTATAAGCCTCTTTGGCAGAGTATCGTCCCTACCCTTTAGCCCTTGTCTAAGGTTGATAATCCTTTCAAGGTTGTAGCCCCTTTCACCAGTCTTTATAAAACTACCAATAGTTAATTTAAAGCCTGTCACTAACTTAATAGAATAGGGATGTGGAAGTATACCTTTTAAGTTAAAATTCATAAGCCAAGACTGGTTATGCAAAAAGCATACTAACCAACCAAAAAAAGGGATTATCTTATTAATAAACCGAACAATACTCTTATTGGGATTTTCTATCAAGACCTGTGGTAATAATGAATACGTAGTAAATAAACAAGTACCCCCGGCAGATACTGCCTCCATTAAATCTTGAAAGAAAATGGTATAGGCAGCTTTTCCCTTAGTAATCGTTCCACTAACGTTCAGTCCCAGTCCTTCAAGCACAACAAGGTAACCTCCGTTTAAGTGACAACCACCTCTGTTTGACGTTGCATAACCTAATCCCATTCCCTGTGCTGCACGTGGTTCATAAGCAGCAATTTCAAGACCCTTGACATTCATTGCGAATTCAATACCACCATATTTTTCAGAAATTCGCTTTGTACCTTCTGCCAATTCATTCCCAATTCCTTGGCGAGTTGCTACTTTCTTAACCAATTCCTCGAGACGTGAACAATCGCCAAAGGTCAACCCATTATTCCATAAACCTTTTTCATGAAGCTCCATCGCAAAACCTACAGAGCTGCCGAAGCTGATGGTATCGAGTCCATACTCATCGCAGAGATGATTGAGGTTTAAAATACTCTGTAGATTATTATTGAGCAAATTGCTGCCAAGTAAGCCCAATGTCTCTAGCTCAGGTCCTTTGACCTCTTTTCCAAAGGCTTTAACCACCCTACCACACTGGATTGGGCAAGTTACACAGCCCTTGTTCTTTATTAAATATTCTTGCCGTAATGTTTCTCCATTAATCTTTTCAAAGTCCTCATACCTACCACTTGAATAATTTTTAGTAGCCAGTTGATTACGAAAATTCATCATACTTACGAGTGCTGCAGTTCCGAGCTTTGGCAGTTGTTTACCAGTGAGTATATTTGATTTCAACTTATAAATCCAACTCAAGTTATGTTTCTTAAACGTTTCCTTGGATAAAGTCTCTATTGTCTCTTTTCCGCTGGCGACAATCCCTTTAAGATGCTTGTAGCCAAACACAGCGCCCACTCCTCCACGCCCTGCAGCACGCTCATCGCTGATAACGGCAGCATACCTGACCATATTTTCACCAGCAATACCAATAACGAACTTACCTTTGTTTTTTCCACCCAGCAGTATTTGTGTCTCACTAGTATTTTTACCCCATAAGTGTTTTGCAGGTTTAATCAGAATTTCTTGATCTGTAATATCAATATAAACTGGTTCTTTACTTTTCCCACTAATAATCAGTCCATCGTACCCAGCACGCCTAAGGTGCAATCCAAAGCTTCCACCGCAATTTGAGGAAACCAAAAGACCTGTCAGGGGCGAAATAGTCGACACATTAAACCTAGACGAGCAGGGTGACGTAGAACTAGTAAGAGGTGAGGTGGTGATTACTAGAATGTTTTCCTCAGAAAAAGCGTCCACCTTGCTCTTAAAAGAATCGTAAATAATCTTTGCAGCGAGGGTTTTGCCTCCTAAAAATAGGTCTCTATCTTTATCAGATATAGGATAGTTCTCAATGATACCATTGCTCAAATTTATCTTAGCAATTTTTCCAGCATAACCAAACATAAATATCTACTCCTTAATCCTATAATAAATATTCATGATATCCTCTTTAGACAAAATCTTTGGCACAGGATATAGTGGGTTACTTTCTGCCAGAGCACGCTTAACCATTAAAGGAATATCCTTTTCAACGATCCCATTCACCTTATTGGGAATTCCCATCGTTTTGTTCAGTTTCTTAATAGCCTCAATAAACTTTACTGCCTTTTCTGGAGGGGTGTCGCCCGATAAACTTAAACCAACCAAATCAGCAAGCTCTGCCAAAGGTTTGTGTACTGACTTGCCATAATACTCTAAAACATAAGGTAAGATGATAGCATTAGCCAATCCATGCGGCACTGAGTAAAATCCCCCCAGCGTATGGGCAATCGCATGGACATACCCAACATAGGCACGTGTAAATGCTAAGCCTGCTAAAAATGAAGCTTCTTGCATATTTTTACGTGCAACAAGGTTTTGGCCGTTAGAATATGCTTCAAAGATGTTTTCGAAAATTAATTCAATTGCTTTTCTACTGTGCTGTTTCGTGTCTTTTGTGTTACTTCTCCCAATGTAAGCCTCAACTGCATGTGTCAAAGCATCCATCCCAGTGGTTGAAGTGATATGCGGCGGCAGGTTAACCGTAAGTACTGGGTCAAGTACAGCATAATGTGGAATCAGGGAGGTATCACTAATAGCATACTTTTCATGGGTCCTGCTGTCAGTTATTACTGCAGCAATTGTGGTTTCACTCCCAGTACCAGAGGTCGTTGGAATAGCAAACAAGGGAGGGATTTCTTTCAAAACCTTGAATACCCCCTTCATCTGAGAAATTTCCTTTTTGGGTCTTGCTACACGTGCACCTACGCCCTTTGCACAATCAATGGGCGAACCACCGCCAAATGCAACGATACCCTTACAATGATTGGCTTTATACATTAGCAGTGCGTTCTCAATGTTATTAATCGTTGGGTTCGGTACAGTTTCATTATACACAACAAAATCCACACCTTCATCATGTAAGCCTTTAAGCAATTCATCCATAAGTCCTAATGATGCAATAACCTTGTCAGTAATGATCAAAACACTGTCGATGCCTTTGTTTTTTATTAGCTTTGGTAGCTTGTTTAAGCTATTTTCTCCCTGTATTAACTCTGGCTTACGCCAGGGCAGTATGTAAGCAACTGCTCTAAAAACGTTTTGATAAATCCTACAATACAATTTAAACACTACAAGCCCCTCTTTCAATTTTAAATTAGGCAGATTTCAATCCAATCGCGGCTTCAACATCACCGCCAACGTGTGACAGCAGTCACATTAAACATTGTTGAAAAATGTTATCCTATATTCAGTAATAGCTTTCAGATTTCTATATAATCTCTTAACCCCCCTAGTACAATAAAGGATGGTGAAATTACATGACTGTAATTAAAGAATTAAAAAACGAACACGAGGCCGTTCTCCTCACAATCCGCATTTTAGACCAGATAACGACTCGACTAAAGTCAGGTCAAACCGTAGAAATAAAGCACTTAGACCAAATCCTTGAATTCCTTACTATTTTTGTAGATAAATGTCATCACGGTAAAGAGGAAAAAGTCCTCTTCCCCGCTATGGAAGAGGCTGGTATCCCCCGGGAGGGCGGTCCAATCAGTACCATGCTCTATGAACACGAGCAAGGGCGCAGCTTTGTCCAGGGCTTAAGAAGAGGAGTTGAAGGCTATCGTGTTGGGAAAGAACATTCTGTAACAGAAATTATAGAGAATGCTCAAAAATATGGGCTGCTATTATCCTCACATATTGACAAAGAAAATAACGTGCTCTATGTGATGGCTGAACGAGTATTATCTGTCGACAAACTGACAGAAATGGAAAATGCCTTTATAAGAATTGAGAAACTAGAAATCGGCCCGAATAAACATGAGGAATTCCACGCTACTCTACATGCTTTGAAAAATGTCTACTTGGCCTAGTCAAGGACTGAAAAAGAGCTCATTACCTACTTTAGTTGGAATGAGCTCTTTTTTCTAGGCCTTAATTCTTATCCATTGTTTAGTCGGCTTAAAGCGGTATCCAGGGCATCTTTTACTGTCTGTGCATATTCCAGTTTACAGCTTTTTCTCTCATCTAAATAGGTTTCTTCATAGGCCATAGTCCTCAC
>JADQBO010000267.1 GCA_016278585.1 Desulfosporosinus sp. | reverse complement strand
CTGAAACTTTGGAAACCACCTGAGCTCTCCGCTCTTCTGTAGCTAGGGAGGTACCGCCAAACTTCTGTATCAGGATACGCAACTCCCATACCCCCGTTCTTGTGGTTCGATGTTCATGTTCGAACTATTCGAACCTCTGACTCTTAAATTTTAATATCTTTAAGATTTCCTTTATCCATGAAAATCTTAAACCCTGACCACATACGAATTAGTAAACCTTCGAAATCATCCCACGACCTTCGAACTAAGAGTTTAGATTATAATCTACAAACTACTACTATCTGTTAAAGCAGAAGCTCTGCAATTTGCACGGCGTTTGTTGCTGCACCCTTACGGATTTGGTCCCCTACTACCCACATGTTAAATCCCTGGGCGATGGAGAAGTCTTTTCGCAAGCGTCCAATATAGACTTCGTCCTTATCCGCACTAAACCATGGCATGGGATAGTGGTCCTTACTTGGATCGTCAACCACTATCACGCCAGGGGCTTTGCTTAAGGCCTCCCGTATTTGTGCAACGCTGACTAACCGATCTGTCTCCACATTAATAGATTCCGAGTGACTCCGAAATACTGGCACGCGAACCGTTGTGGCAGTAATGGCCATACTTGGCACGTGGAAAATTTTCTGAGTTTCTTTGACCATCTTCCACTCTTCTTTGGTATAGTCTCCCTCTTGAAATACGTCAATACGTGGAACAAGGTTAAAGGCGATTTGGTGAGGAAAAACATTGGAAATCAGTTCTTCTCCTTGCGACCATGCTTTAACCTGTGATCCTAATTCTTCGATACCTTCACGTCCAGCTCCAGATACGGCTTGATAAGTAGAAACTACCACGCGACGGATTCCCGCTAAATCATAAATCGGCTTAAGAGCAACGACCATGATAATCGTTGAACAATTAGGGTTAGCGATAATCCCCTTGTGCCATCGTACATCTTCCGGATTAACTTCAGGCACTATGAGCGGCACTTCAGGATCAAGTCGAAAAGCGCTGCTGTTATCAATCACTACTGCCCCACTATCTACCGCAGAACGGGCATATTCAATACTCGCTGATCCACCTGCAAAGAGCGCAATGTCAATGCCCTTAAAACTTTCATGAGTAGTTTCTTGAACTTCAAGCTCTTGACCCTGCCAAGTGATACGTTTTCCTGCAGAGCGCTTTGATGCTAATAACCTCAACTCATCGACCGGAAATTTTCGTTCTGTAAGAATTTTAAGAAACTCTTGTCCTACTGCCCCTGTGGCACCAACAATTGCTACATTTGACATTAATTATGTTCCTCCTTGCTTTAATCCGGAATAAATCCTGGGAAGAGGTGCCCTACCGAATAAGCAGGGCACCATGTTTGCTAAAGAACCATCATTTTACCGAGTAATCCACTAGTACGGGCTGAATTTGCTTTCCGGCATAAGCCATTAGAATGGTATCTGGAATTTTATCCATATGTGCCACTAAAGAATTCGCCTTAACGACAGGATTATCTTGACCAAAGGGTACCAAGTAAAGATTTTTCGTGTTAAGCAGCGTTCCAATATTACGAGCATTTAATCCGAGCCCATCGTTTGTCGAGATTGCCAAAACTACCGGTCTTTGATTCCGAAGATGCGATTTTGCAGCCATAAGCACCGGTGTATCAATAATTCCATTAGCTAATTTTGCTAGAGTATTCCCTGTACATGGTGCAACTACTACACAATCAAACATCTCTGTGGGACCAATTGGCTCTGCTTCAGGAATGGTGCGAATTAATTTTTTTTGCGAAATCTCCTGAAATTGTCGTTTCCAGTCTTCAGCTTTACCAAATCGTGTATCTAGGCTATCAACGGAATAAGAAATGATCGGAGTCACTTCCGCACCTTCTGCAACTAAATGTTTCATGACTTTTATAGTTTCATGTAATGTACAGTGTGATCCTGTCATAGCAAACCCGATTTTTAACCCCTCAAACTTCATCCCTTCACACCTCCACTTTACAAGTAGTGTTCATCGTGGCCAAGTGACGAAGAATAAGTTGCGGGTAAACTTGAGCAAGAATTCGTCCGGCGGTTCTCGGGGCTACTATACCAGGGAGACCTGGAGCCAGAAGAGCTTTAATTCCTAACATTTGGGCATACTCGAAATCTGTCCCCCCCGGAATTGATGCCAAATCCACGATTACCGCATCCCGCGCGACCTTTTCCAACATGATGCGATTTAAGATCGGCTGAGGTACTGTATTGAAGATTATTTCAGCGTGACCAATCTCATCTTCAAGATCTGCAAAATGTACGGCCTGCAGTCCCATCTCGGCAGCGCGTGCTAAATCCGAGGGCTTTCGTGCAACCCCGGTCACATGTGCCCCAATTCCTTGTAGCATACGTGACAGAGTCCAACCACACCGGCCTAATCCTATTACGAAACTTTGGCTGCCATGAATGGTAATCTTTGTAGCCTCCATCGCCATTTGGATGGCTCCTTCTGCAGAAGGAATAGAATTAAGGATAGCCAGTTCATTTAGACTAATGGTTTCTACTAATTGGATACCTAGATTCTCTGCAATTGATTTCAAAGCTGGTCGGGCGAAACCAATAATCAAGGGTACATGCGTTGATATTGATTCCAGAACTTTTTTACTTAATACAATACTTGAATCAGAATATTTGGCTTTGACAACCCCACGTTCATCAGTGCCGAACATCGGGAAAATCAATGCATCCACTTGGCCAACTGCTTCCTCAAGCGATGGCGCAAGGGTCATTCCCGTAATGGGAGGAGCATTCTCGAATCCGACCCCGACTATGTAGGCTCCCTGGTTTAAAAGTTCGGAAATTAAATAGATTTCCCGCTCGTCTCCTCCGATTACCGCTAAACGAATTCCTTGTAGACCCGCACTCATTTTATTGCCCCCTTTTGAGACAGTGTCCCATTGACTACTATCCATTATATGAGGGTATGCAGGCTACGGTTACGCTCAAATTATCTAATCAAGGAAATTATCGAGCCCTATTACGAGGTCAGTTAGACCTGAGGATTTGCGTATGCTTAAGATAACCCCCGGCATGTAGGTCTCTCTGGAGAATGCATCATGCCTAATAGTTAAGGCTTGACCTAGCCCTCCAAATAAAACCTCTTGGTGAGCAATCAAACCGGGTAAACGTACAGAGTGAATATGAATTCCTCCGAGGTCGGCCCCGCGGGCACCTGGGATTTTTTCGTACTCATTCGGGTGTCCTTGGACAATAGGTTCACGTACTTCCATAATTTCTTCCGCAGTTTTTAAGGCAGTACCCGATGGAGCATCCAACTTTTGATCATGATGCATCTCGATAATATCGACATGAGGAAAGTGTTTTGCCGCTTCTCTGGCAAATCGCATCATCAAGATTGCCCCTATGGAAAAATTCGGTGCCAAAAATGCGCCCACTTCTTCCTTTTCTATTAGGGTACGAATTTCGCCGATCTCAGTTTCGTCCAACCCGGTTGTACCAATGACTGGGACAACTCCAGCCATAATAGCTGTCTTCGAATTCTTCAATACTGACTGGGGATTCGTAAAATCAACTAGGACATCTGCTCGCGAGGAACGCAAGATTTCAAGATCCACTGGACCCGTAATATCGATACCGACTCTCGGAGCACCAACGACAAAACCAACATCCATTCCTTGATGCCGTGTATCAGAAGCTCCTACTAAGAGGAGATCATCTTCTTTTAAAATCGAACGAATCACTTCTTGACCCATCTTGCCGCTTGCTCCAGACACAAAAACGTGTATTTTCTTCAACGAAACCCCTCCTGTTGCTGGTAAGGCAAAAACCCCGTTGCTAAAAACGCAATCCGGGGTGAAAGCTTTTCATTCATTTTATTGGGTATCCCATCCTCTGTCAAATCGGTTTAGCGATTTCTATCCGATCTATTCTGCAAATCAACGATTATGACCTCAGATCCAACCTTTTTAATGGTTTGCCAAGGAATCACTAGCAGCTCACGTTCCCGATCCCCTTTGGTACCCCAAAATCCTGAAAAACCTCCTCGGGATGTTAAAATAATTGCTTCAACGGAACCATTGATATTGATGTCCAGATCTGCATCCCCTACCAATCCTAGTTTTGCCCCATCATAGAGATTAATAATTTCTTTTCCAGCTAGATCACTTAATAGCATCTTATCCTCCCCCTATTTTCGCAATCTTGTCCAGGCTTTCAATCCGAATGGCTGTACAATGGCCAGTAATAAAGAAAACAGGGCTAGCGGCTCGACCAAAAATATTGTATTACTCCACAAATCTTCCGGTATTTTCAAGAACGAGAATAAGAGTTCTAAGGAAAGGTAAATTCCTCCTGCTGTGCCGACTAACTGACTTAAAGAGGTAGCCAGAAGATTTGAAGAAGGCTGAGAAGATCGATACATCATTCTATATCTTCGCTCTCGTACTGAAACGACTATACCGATGACCAAAAGCACAAACCCAAGGGCTTGCATATTCACTCCCCCTCATGGGAGTTTATGAACAGACAAACTTCCTTAGAACTAAAAACAAAGGGATGTATGTAGCATTCGTTCAATAGAGTCCATTAGTCTAAATTCCAGTTGATCCAAACCCACCTTTACCTCTAGGGGTTTCTTGAAGTTCTGTAACTTCTTCAAAAACCGCCTGGAAAATCGGCATGAATACCATTTGTGCTACTCGATCTCCAGGGTTAACTATAACGGGTTGATGGCCAAGATTTTGTATCAAGACTTGAATTTCCCCACGATAATCAGAATCGATCACTCCTACACCATTCGTTAAACCAATGCCGTAACGGCTAGCCAGACCACTACGCGCAAAGACAAGTGCCACCACATGTGGACCCGGAAGTTCGATAGCCAGACCGGTCGGAACCTTTGTATTCTCTCCTGGACTTATCGTGATAGGTTCTTTTAAATCAGCACAAAGGTCGACTCCTGCAGAAGCTGCCGTTGCATAGGCAGGAAGGGTTAAAGAATTACTAATCTTTTTAATCTTAACATTTATTGAAGAAAACATTCACAAACACCTCCTATTTCTTGACAAGGGGACGTCTTGACAAGGGGACGGGGTTGTTGACAACATTCACTTGACACATTGACAAGGCGGGGTTGTTGACAATTAAAAAAATTGATACGTGGTCCGTGTCCGATATTCGAACCACGAAGCACGATTTTCAAACCGTCGCTTACTCATCCCATCCCGCTTGCTTCAATAAATCAGACAATACCACCTCATGTCCCGCTGGGCCCAGAGTCATAATACTAATTCTATCCTTTTGCCAAAGCCGCCCAATCACCCGCGAAACATCCTCTAGGGTTACTTTTTCGAGTTTCTCCACCACTTCCTCCGGTGAAAGCACCCGGTTGTAGCTTAATTCCGTCTTCCCTAAACGACTCATCCTGCTACTTACGGCTTCCATGCCCAGATATAACCCACCTTTAATTTGAGCTTTTATCCTTACTAATTCCTCTGTACTGATTCCCTGTTGCTTAAACTTCATTAGTTCTTCAAGAATACAGACGATGACTTCTTGGGTATTTTTCGGACTTGTTCCAGCATAAATGGAAAATAATCCTGTATCGACGTAAGTTGAGTGATAAGAGTACACGGAATAGGCAAGCCCGCGCTGTTCTCGTATCTCCTGAAACAAACGAGAGCTCAATCCCCCACCTAAAATATTATTAAATATGTGCATGGCATAAATATCCTTATCATCTTGTCCTAGGCCAGGTACTCCCAAGATGATATGCATTTGTTCCGTATCTTTCTTCTGATAATATTCTATCGTATGGCCGTTGGGTGTTTCTTCAAGTACCCGCCTTCCGCCGCGTTTAAATGTACCAAATTGAGGAGATAGCTTAGCTACAACATCCTCATGCTTTATTTTACCAGCGACAGAAATAACGACATTATCAGGAGCATAATGTTCCGTTAGAAACTGTATAATTTTATCTCGGCTTAGAGATCTTATGCTCTCTTCTGTGCCTAAGATTGGTTTTCCTAGAGGATGATCATTCCACACGTGCTCTGAAAAGACATCGTGAATTAACTCATCCGGAGAATCTTCATACATTTTGATTTCTTCAATTACAACATTCTTTTCTTTTTCCAATTCATTTTCATCAAAGAGCGAAGAGAAGAACATATCGCTCAAAACGTCAATAGCAAGATCCAGATCTTCATCCAGTATTTTAGCATAGTAACAAGTATATTCTTTCGTCGTAAAAGCATTTAACTGACCGCCAACGGCTTCAAGTGATTCTGCTAAAGCACGAGCACTCCGATGCTCAGTTCCCTTGAAAAACATATGCTCGATAAAGTGGGAAATCCCTTCAAACCCTTCACGTTCATCTCGGGATCCTGCGCCTACCCATATTCCGATAGCAGCCGAGCGAACATGGTCAATTTCTTCGGTTATAATCCTAACTCCGTTAGGAAGCAGCGTCTTTTTATACAATAAGGTCACTCCCTCTTTATTCCCCTTTGATTGAAAGGAATAATCGTTTTAAGGAACGATTTTTCTACAACTTCATTTTCAGAAATTAAAGGAACGCTGTTCATCTTTCGTTCCCCCAACCATACTTCGAAACGACCTAACCGTTCTCCAGCTTGAATGGGAAGATTCGTTGCTTTCTCCCACTCAATACGGGTAATAAGTTTCTCACGTTCAGCATTTAAAATGCTGACCTCGAGAGGATCCGTGGTTAAGACTTTGACCGGCTCTATAGCATTCGGAAATTCTCCGATAACCTGTCCCGCATCAGCTAGTCGAATAGTCTCTGTGTTTTGAAAGCCCCACTCTAAGAGTTTCCTCGCATCTCCAAACCGATCCGGTGCATTAAGAACAACGACCAACAGTTGACGTCCTTTCTTCGTGGCCGAAGCAACAAGACATTTTCCCGCCGCCGTCGTCGTACCCGTTTTTACACCATCGGCATAGGGATAGTTCCAGAGCAATTTATTTGTATTCCTTAAATCCATAAAGACATCCGGTTCAATAAAATGAATTTCCGTTTCTTTCAAGCGAGTAATTGAACTGAATTGAGGAATTTGTAAACCATATCGAGCCATTAAAGCAAGATCATAAGCCGTCGAATAATGATCTTTACGAGGTAACCCATTGGTATTCATAAAATTCGTATTTTGGGCACCTAGAGCCAAGGCCTTTCGATTCATAAATTTGAGAAACAGTTCTTCGTTTCCTGCAATATGCTCAGCGATAGCGACACAGGCATCATTACCAGAGCGAACTAATGCTCCCGTAATAAGTTCATAAAGAGTGATTTTT
>JADQBO010000383.1 GCA_016278585.1 Desulfosporosinus sp. | reverse complement strand
ATTGGCAATCCTGGCGGAGAAGCCTTTGCGCGTTCCGTAACTACAGGAGTCATCTCTGCAATCAACCGCACCCTGAACCTCCAAGGTGTAGCAAGTTATCATTTAATTCAAACGGACGCCGCCATTAACCCCGGAAATAGTGGTGGACCGCTCGTAAATTATCAAGGACAGGTTATTGGTATTAATTCGGTAAAATATGCGGTAACAGGCTTTGAAGGTATGGGTTTCGCAATTCCAATTTCAGATGCCTTACCAACCTTACAACAATTGATTGATTTAGGTGTCGCTAAACATCCCGCCCTTTTAGTAAGCACAGACGATCAATACAATATCTACGCAAAGAGTAACAATAAGCCCCAAGGAGCTTACATTGCAGAGGTGACACTAAATGGTCCAGCTGCGAAGGCTGGGATTAAAAAGGGGGATGTAATCACCAAGGTCAACGATATTAAAGTACAAAATTCCTCTGACCTTATTCGTGAACTCTATAAAAACAGTGTTGGGGACAAGGTAACAATAACCTATATTCGTGATGAACAAACGAAACAGATTGAGGTAACACTAGGAGAACTACCACCAATTTAATACCTTTATTGCTAAAGGGACCGAGGGATATTTACAAGGCTGGGAGCTTATGCTTTCAGCTTTTTTTAAGTATTTAAGAAACATCATTCTCTTACAACTAAATCTGGGTCTCGCTGAATAAAAAATTTTAGCAACCGTCCCCCTTTAGATTAATTACCATGAAGTAAGCTATAGTGTTATCTCGAGGAAATCTTCACATTGTTTATTGGTGAATAAATTCTTCGCAACTTGTACATTTTAAAAAGAACTTACTCTATCATCCCCCAAAGCGAAAATAGATTGAAGGAAGGAGATTGAACATTATGTCTACAGATTACGAATTTATTCCTTTAGATCTCTATCAAGAATGTGTTGAACCATTAGGTGCTGATACTCACGCCAACATGGTATCCGGCAAAGAGAATAAAGCTTTTCAATATGCTTGCCAATGGACAACTATCCATCCGAATTCTTCTTCCGACCTTTCCTAACCTCTATCATAGTTCTTTAAAGACTATCTCTTTAATTTCACTGAAAATCTCTGTTTGAAAAGAACCCAGGCTGTAATATTTTTCAAGCCTGGGTTCTTCATTCGTTTACGCAATTAGCACCATTATTGTGAAGTTCCTTCTTTAGGTGATGGTTAAGCTCAATTAAATAGAAAACCAAATCTTCTGCCAAAACCGGTCTTGCTAATAAGTATCCTTGAACTTCGTCACACCCTTGCGAACGGAGAAAGCTTAGCTGGGCCTCAGTTTCTACCCCTTCAGCGATGACTCGGATTCCTAAAGTATTAGCCAGTTGAATAATGGATGTTACAATCTCATTCTCGCGCACTCTTTCGTCCGATCGAGTAGAAAGGGCACTTACGAATGAACGATCAATTTTTAAAGTATCTAAGGAAAATTGACTTAAATAGCTTAGTGAAGAAAATCCTGTACCAAAATCGTCTAATGAGAGATGAATCCCCATTGCTTTAAGCTCCTGAAGTATGGTTAGAGTAAAGGGCGAATTTTCCATACTGATACTTTCTGTGATCTCTAGCTCGAGCCACTGTGGATCTAGCCCCGTGTCCGAAAGAATCTGGGCTATCTGATTGACTAGATTTGCTTGCTTAAACTGACGTGCAGATAAGTTGACAGCAACCCGTACAGGAGGATAACCCTTGTCCTGCCAATGTTTGTTCTGTAGACAAGCGCTATGTAATACCCACTCTCCGAGGGGTAAAATAAGCCCACTTTCTTCAGCAATTGGAATAAATTCTCCTGGGAGAAGAAAACCCCTCTCAGGATGTCGCCAACGCACTAAGGCTTCCATACCACACATCTGACCGTCACTAATTCGATACTGGGGCTGGTAATGGAGCTCGAATTCTCTACATGCTAAGGCTCGGCGCATATCATTTTGTAAACTCAGACGTTCAGAAAGGGCTTGATTAAAAACATAGGTATAGAACTGATAACGGTTTCGTCCCTCCTCTTTGGCATGGTACATAGCGGTATCAGCATATTTAATCAAGGTTTCAATGTCTTCTCCGTCTGTGGGATAAAGAACAATACCTAGGCTTATAGTGATATAAATCTCCTGTTCATGAAGAATAAAGGGTTCCTTAAAGACATTCATGAGCTTTTGAGCCACTTTAGCCACTTGACCTTCTGAATGCATTTCGGGCAGCAGAATTAAGAATTCATCTCCTCCCTGCCGGGAAACAGTATCCTCTTCCCGCAAGCAGGCACTAAGTCGTTCCCCGGTAGCCCGCAAAAGCTGATCCCCTGCAGAATGTCCGAGGGTATCATTGATTAGTTTGAACCGATCTAGATCAAGAAATAGTACAGCAACGCGAGTCTGATGACGATGGGCGTGGGCAATCGCCTGTTGAGCACGATCCTTAAATAATATACGATTCGGCAAGCCTGTCAGTGCGTCATGATGGGCTTGGTGGGAAAGCTGATGCACAAGAGCACGTTTGTCGCTGACATCATGAAAAACTAGCACTGCGCCGATCACATCCCCCCCCTGGTTACAGATCGGTGCGGCTGAATCTTCAATGGAAATAGTATGCCCGTCTCGGTGGGTCAGGGCTGTATGATTGGTTAGAGTTACAATGCGTTTCTCTCGAAGGCATTGAGTGACTGGATTAACAACCTCTTCCCCAGTATTTTCATTGAAAATGTTAAAGACTTCTAAAAGTGAAAGACCCTCAGCTTGCATATTAGTCCAACCTGTTAGTCGTTCGGCAACAGGATTAAGGTAAGTGATATTTGCTTGGACATCGGTGGTAATTACTGCATCCCCAATCGAAGCCAGCGTAATCTGAGCACGTTCTTTTTCCAGCCAAAGAGTTTCTTCATCTTGCTTTCTTCTTGTCACATCTTCATAGATCGCCACCATTTCACGGGTGGATAACTTATAAATGAAACCTTCTCGCCAACCACTGACGTGCTCGTTACTGTAGAAAGTAGCAGGAAAATGAGCAGCGTCTCCTTTCCTGAAGACTTCCTGAAAAATCTTCAAAATCCCTAAGGATTCAGGATTAGAAAAAAATCGATCCAAAGGTTGGCCCAGCACTTGACTACGAGGTAGCTTTTCCATCTTCTCCGCAGCCCTATTGAAGGCCTTACAGAAAAAGACTTTTTTATCCTCCGAGAATTCAAAAACCGCGACAGCATTACTCATACTTTCGAACATTTCCTCATAGCGTTCTTCACTGTTTTTTAGTGCTTTGAGAGTTGCTAAGTGTTCACTTACATCCTGTTTTATTGCAATAAAATGAGTGATTGTTTCTCCATCTGTTTGTACAGGAGTTAACGTCATTTTTTCACGGTAAAGAGTCCCCTTTGCATGGCGATTAATTAGTTCACCGCGCCATGTTTCGCCAGCTAGAACCGTATCCCACATCTTTTTATAAAAAGCACTATCCTGAAAGCCTGATTGAAGAAAGCTTATCTTCTGACCATTTATCTCATCTAATGAATAACCTGTTAGCTGACCGAAGGCAGGATTAGCCCAGAGGATTTTACTCGTTGGATCTGTAAGAACGATGGCATCCGCGGCAGCTGAGAGAGCCGTACTTTGAATTCGAAGTTGGCTCCGGTCTTCATGGGCCAGAAGAGCTACGGTGATCTGTTCTGCCAAGGATTGTAAACGATCAATGCGCTCTGAGTCGAAATGATCTGGAACATGAGCATACAGGGCGATTACTCCTAGGCATTGTCCATGGGCCAAAAGCGGTAAAGCGGCTATAGACTGTAAATCAAATTTTTTCAAGAGAGTACTCCAAGGTTTAAACTGGAGGTTTCCATCTAGATTATTGACTTGCCACTTCCGACTGCGGATAGCCTTACCCATTGCGCCCTGTCCCTCTGGGCTATTGTCCCATCGAATTTTTATAGTTTTAATAGACTCCTTTCCACCCCCCACATGAGCCACAATCCTGATAGAACCATCTGGCATTTTCAATCCAACTGAAGCGACAGGATAACCGCCGGAGAAAACTAATTCCTCACAGAGATATTGGAAGATAACATTCAACGGTTGTTCCGCAAGGATACGCTGGGTAATACCGTAAAGCGTCGATTCCAACAATTGACTATACTTGCGCACACTAATGTCACTCAACGTTGTAACCACCCAGCTCGGCTCACCTTGAGCATTGCGCAAGAGAACACTGTTTAGGTGTAGCCAACTTTGAACAGGACTAAAACGTTTTAACGTGTTTGATATCCCCTCACTGTTATCAGCAGCAGCCAATACGTTTGAAACATGAGCATTCCAGCTAAATAACTCTCCCTGATGATCCATCCATGAGGTAACTTCAGTTAAAAATTCACTTTTCTTCATTTCAGACAGAGAAGTGCCAAGTAGTACACATGCCGCAGAATTAGCATTGAAAAACTGGCCAGAAATGTGTTGTAAAATTACGCCCTCGGTGACACTATCATAAATACGTTGATAAAATTCTTCTTGTCGTTTTACTGCCTTAAATTGCTGATCCCGCTTTTTCACCGTCCTAATCGTTTCCCGGTGTGCGGATTCAATAACGTTCCAAGTATGGCTCATGAAATAATAAAAGAATGTGATTGTAAACAAAAGCCAAAACCAGCCTCTCAACCCGGAAAGGCGAAGAAACATTTCATTATCCCAAATCAAATAATGGATTAATGATTCCGAGGATAAAATCCATAATCCGCTCAGTAAAGCATAAATTAAGCATAGTTTCCCTGGAGATAGAGACTTGGGCGAGAGTCGCATGGATTAGCCCCTTTCACAGAATGTTATAATTCTTCGCCTTTTTGCCAATACTTCTAACATTCGTCGAAACCCATAATATTCCTCCTTTTGCTCTAAAATATACCTCATTGGTTACGTTCCCGAAGGTATTGGCCAGGTCTCTACCTTGACAAAAAACCCCGGCTTTGAAGTATCAATTCTTCTCGTCCGGGGTTTTTAAGATCTGCTTAAGGTGTTATTTAATCACTGAATAATGTTTTTGAACCGAGAGTAACAAGGTTACAGCCTGGATGATTAATCCAATAAAGATATACACTATATGGATTAGAGCCACTCCTTTAATACAAAAAGCTGAACAGTAATCCACTGATTAACGCAAATCCTATATACAGAGAAAACGTCCACGACCAATGCCTATCCGTAAAAAGGTTTAATGTATTGCTATCTAGTAAATTACCTGCTTCTTAGACTTTTCGACCTCTATATATGCTCGTCCTCAACTCATTAATATATTCTTGTTTCTCTGGCATATCTGTTGAATTGGCTTGATCAATGGCTAATTCTATATCATAGGGTACTCGAATGAGAGAAATTGTAAATGGCCGTTGCTTTTTATCATCTAATTCTCCTTCAATTATTCCATACGATGCTTGAGTAATATCAAGGGGATTGCCAACACTTCCAACATTAAAAACTGTCTTTCCCTTAAAGGTATCAATATGAGCACTATGTATATCTCCATATCCCACAACATCGGCTTGAACATTTAGTGTAGGTGTTGGTTCAAATAGTTTTAGACGCTTACCTTGTTCTGTTGAAAGGTAAACTCTATGAAAAAGATTATTGGGAGACGCATGACATAGTCTCAATAACTTACCACTGATATAAAATTCGTTATAAAGTGGTAGCGCCTTGAGATACTTTAGTCTATCAAGTCCTAGATTTTTCTGATGCCACTTTAAAACCTCATTGCTCTCTTGTTCTGTCAGATAATAATCCCAATTACCTTTAATAATCACTTCACAATAATCTTTAATTTTATCCACAGCCTCGGCTGAACTAGGACCTTTTCCAGCTAAATCTCCAAGACAAAAAACTCTCTTAATATCCCTGTTCCTTATATCCTCTATTACAGCATCTAATGCAGGAATATTCCCATGAATATCTGATATAACTGCAATTCTTTCCATCTTAGTCTCCTTGTTTTAGCCCAGATTTCACTATCGAGTGGAATTATCTACCTTATATAATATCATAATCTCCCTCCTAAGGCACCCACGCTAGAAACTGGAAGGTATTCATCTCAGCCAAAAAGCGACTGGTTTAACGGGTAATCAATTTGAAAATTGAAACTTTGCAAATAGCTCATAATACAGCTTGTATTTGGGCTTAATATTCGTATATGATTCATTAGACTACAAATTGGGAGGTTAATCATGACTAGGTGGAATGTTTATGTTACTAATGAAATTCCTAAACCAGCTCTGGACATGCTAGAAGAGTATTGTGACATGGAAGTCAATCGTACGGGCCGGGTTCTTACAAAATCGGAACTATTGGCAAAGGTCAAGGGCAGAGATGCCGTGTTAAGTTTATTGACTGATTCTATAGATGTTGAGGTAATGGATGCGGCTAAAGGGGCAAAAATCTTTGCTAACTATGCTGTCGGTTACAACAACATAGACATCCCGTCCGCAACTGAACGGGGAATTATGGTTTCTAATACTCCCGGTGTACTTACGGATACTACAGCGGAAATGGCTTGGGCTTTGTTGTTTTCTGTAGCGCGGAGAGTCGTAGAATCAGATAAGTACTCAAGACTAGGGAAATATAAAGGTTGGGGTCCGCTGCTCTTTCTAGGGCAGGACATAATCAACAAAACCGTTGGAGTAATAGGTGCCGGAAGAATAGGCTTGTCTTTTGCTAAAAGGGCAAAGGCCTTTGATATGAAGGTACTCTACACAGACGTAGCACCCAATTCTGAATTTGAAACAGAAACGGGAGGAGAATTCGTTAGTCTGGAGACTCTTCTCAAAGAATCAGATTTTGTTTCAATCCATACTCCACTTCTCCCGGAAACGTTCCATTTAATGAGCGAAAAAGAATTTAAGCTTATGAAAAAAACAGCGATTTTGATTAATACTTCCCGCGGTCCAGTAGTGGATGAGGCAGCACTGGTTAAAGCCTTACAATCTGGGGAAATCTGGGGAGCAGGTCTTGATGTCTATGAATTTGAACCTGAGTTTTCGGAGGGGCTATTGGAACTTGACAATGCTATCATTTGCCCTCACATTGCCAGTGCCACAATTGATACTCGCACGAAAATGGGCACAATCGCTGTTTCCAATATTCTTGCAGCAATGAGGGGAGAGCTTCCTCCCAATTGTCTGAACCCTGAAGTATATAAAGAAAACTTGGCTGGCGCCCACGAAGACACTGTCTTCGCACGGATTAGCCCTTCTTGAAGACACTGTCTTCGCACGAATTAGGCTTCTTGCAAGCCTCCAGGCGTAGGCGGCA
>JADQBO010000438.1 GCA_016278585.1 Desulfosporosinus sp. | reverse complement strand
ATTAAAACCTATTATGCTGAAAAGCAGAATGTAGACCCCAAAAAAGATCTTTTCGGTAGCCATCATGCCTTGTACGGCCAAGAAATTTGAATGTCAACGTCCTGAAATGGCTTCAGCCAGAAAAGAATTAAATGATAGTAAGGTTACTCCTGATGTGGATGTGGTTCTCACAACAAAAGAACTTGCCAAAATGATCAAGCGAGCTGGTATCGATTTTCCTTCTCTTCCTGACGACGAGTATGACCAACTGATGGGTACAGGAACAGGGGCAGGCGCAATTTTCGGTACCACCGGGGGTGTTATGGAAGCAGCAGCTCGTTCTGCCTATTATCTTATAACTGGACAACAGCCACCTGCTGCACTTTGGGAGTTAACCCCTGTAAGAGGAATGGAGGGTGTTAAAGAGGCAGGAGTTAATATTCCCGGTTTTGGCAGTGTAAAAGTTGCTGTAATTTCCGGTCTGGCCAATGCTAGAAAGGTTATGGATCAGATTAGAGCTGGTAATGCTCCCTGGGCTTTCATTGAAGTCATGGCTTGTCCCGGAGGCTGCGAATATGGCGGCGGACAACCTCGTGCATCTTCCCCTCCTTCAGACGAAGTTCGTTACAGGCGTGCTGCATCTTTGTATAAAATTGACACTAATGCTAAATTACGAAACAGTCATGATAATCCCCAGATCAAACAAGTCTATGCAGACTTCTTAACTGCTCCGATGAGCGAAAAAGCAGAAGAACTTCTGCATACACATTATATTTCCAGGGCTGAAGCCCTTGTGGCTAAAAAGTCAGATAGTAACTTATATTAAGACTAGGGGGTGGAAAAATATGACAAAGGGCGTACTCGTAGATATACCGAAATGTGTAGGTTGTGATAGCTGTTCGGTAGCCTGCAAATTATGGAATGAACTTGAATGGGATCCCCAGGAAAAATCCAAGACTGCTACAGACAGAGCAAAGGAGCCAAACAACGGCTTATGGCCTGAAGAATGGACATCAATAAATCGTTATGATGTAAAGAAGGACGGCTCATCTGTCTGGAGATATGTCAAAACTCAATGTTTTCACTGTGAAGATCCTGCATGTGTATCATCATGTTTCTCCAAGGCATTTCAGAAGCTTCCCCAGGGACCGGTCATTTATGACCAGAGTCTGTGTGTAGGTTGCCGTTACTGCATGATGGCATGTCCATTTGACGTACTGAGATACGAATGGAAGAAAGCCATTCCTGGAGTAAGGAAATGCCAGATGTGCGCGACAAGAGTTGCCAATGACATGGAACCTGCATGTACCTCAGTGTGCCCGACCGAAGCCATTATCTTTGGAGACAGAGAAGAATTGTTGGCAGAAGCAAAAAAGAGAATCAAAGAAAACGGTTATGTGGATAGAGTATTTGGAGAGAAAGAAGCAGGGGGAACCTCTTGGCTTTATATCTCGGATACGCCATTTGAACAGATGAGATTCAGAACGGATGTAACAACCAAGCCGTTGCCTTCTTACACAGAGGGATATATGAAAGCTACACCATTTGTAGGAGTCGGTTGGGCGGCCATATTAGCGGGATTATACATATTTAACAATAAAAATAAAGAACCTCTAGATTAACATAGCGAAAAATAGAATGGAGGGAAATTAATGGAACTTGTTACTACATTCGTAAACCGTGCTGGAGTGAAATTGAACAGCGTGAAATGGAAGTTTAGAATGACCCCCATGAGGTGGGTGTTTACAGGAATAGCAGCCGTGGCCATAGCAATAATCTTGGTGCGTTTTGTATTAGGCCTGGGAGCGACAACCAATCTAAACGACCAGTGGCCATGGGGACTATGGATTTCATTTGACGTACTGTTAGGGGTAGCCCTGGCAGGAGGCGGATATGGAGTAGCCCTTATAGTATACGTACTACGCAGGGATAAGTTTTATCCAATCGCAAGAAGTGCAATGCTGACATCATTATTAGGTTATATTGTTGTGGTACTCGGGTTATTGATTGAAGTAGGACAATGGTTCAATTTCTGGAGACCCTATGTATCATGGGGACATGCCAGCGTATTGTTTGAAGTTTTCTGGTGCATTTCATGTTATACATTGATTCAGGTCTTGGAATTCTGCGAAGTAGGAACAGAGAAAGTATTTAAAGGGGCACACAAATATCTTAAGAAAGCAATGCCTGTAATGCTGATCATCGGTATCACCCTACCAACCCTCCACCAATCATCATTGGGCCAGTTGTTCTACCTATTTGTAGGCAAAGTGAACCCCCTTTGGTGGTCGGCATTTCTACCGCTGTTCTTCCTGTTATCCTCATTTTTTGTCGGGGCAGGCATGATTATTATAGAAAGTACTCTAGCTGGGAAGGCATTAAGTCATAAAGTAGATATCTCTGTCTTAAGAGGGTTGGCCAAAATATCTGGTGGAGCAATGGTCTTATATTTGATCTTTAAGATCGTGGATATGGTGGTAAGAGGAACCTTTGCCAATGTTTTTGCCTTTGATTTACCCAGTATCTTGTTCCTAAGCGAGCTGGTTTTTGGTGTAATAATACCCATAATCATAGCATTTAGTTCCTTGTCTAGCACCCGTAAAGGCTTGATCTGGTTTGCAGTACTTAATGTATCTGGAGTAATTCTAAACAGGTTTGATGTAGTGTTCACAGGAATGGGAACCTATCTGAACCAATACGGCGGACATTATTTCCCTGCTTGGACAGAAGTTATAGTCAGCTTAGGGTTAGTATCAATAGCTTGTTTAGCATACCTGTTCATAGCAGAAAACTTCAATATTCTCGAACACCAAAAATCAGAACCTGTTGAAGATATAATGACTGATGATACTAATTATGCTACCACCGCGAAATAAGTACCTTAACCTCTAGCAAAGTCAATCATTGATTTTACTGACACAAAAGAGGGGTCTTAATGGTCTATAATTGTCAAATTGTCTATAATCACGATAATTATCTTAATACCAAAAAAGCATTTGTTAACCTTTGTCGGTTATGTATCGACTCCTGTCCCCATCAAGCCATTTCCGTATATCGTGAACTCGATGCCAAACGCTGCACAGAATGCGGGATTTGCATGGCTGTCTGTCCGAGCGATGGATTTGTCTATCGCAACTCCGATAAGCTCTATGAGTATCTGCAGCATTCAGAGAAACTAGTTTTAAATTGCCCTCAAGCAATTCCGGCAGGCCATGAAATCCCTTGTCTGGGGATTTTTGACCGGGATTTATGGATGACTCTCATGTTGTATGCCCAGGAGAAGGAATTGACGATATTTACCGGAGTGTGTGCAGATTGTCCGGATAAAGAAGCATGTGGAAAGAGTGTGCAGATTTTCAAAGAAGTGCATAACACATGGAAAGATCATCCGCCGGTATGGATTAAAGTTGCGTCTGATGATGGGAACAGTGAATCAGCGATCAGGGAAACGGTGTCAGTTCAAACTCAGAACGTGAAAAAGGGCTGGCGGGACATCGGGCGAGATAAATTCGAAGCCATGTTACCGGGGATCATTTCTAGCGAAACGTATCATATTCCGAAGTCACGGCAGTTCTTGGGGGAAACCTGGAAATCCCGAAAATCCCGAAAATCCGGGATTGAGATACTCCCTATACCGGCATTAAATGTAGGCGAAAGCTGCATAAATTGCGGTGAATGTCCAGAGATCTGTCCCCAAGGAGCTTTAACGAAAAAGGAAAATAAGGAACAGTTGACCTTGATTTATGAACCAATAAAATGCGTTCACTGCCAAAGATGTGTCAATATATGTCGCTCTAAAGCTTTAAGTTTGGAAAGTAAATCGTTATCTTATCGTTTATTAGCAGGTAAAGTTCTCTTGCACCAAGGAAAACGACAGTTTTGCTCTCGGTGTGGCAAGCAAGTGTTTGATAACTTACAGCCGCCATTGTGTATCGCTTGTGTGACTAGTGATCCTTAACGGTTATTTTCGATAGAATGATAGGTCAGATCCTATTAAAATGGGCTGCCCCTTTACTATTTATGTATTGGGGCTTTTTTTTGTCAGTAAATTGCTTTTTCCATGGTCAGCCATCAGATGCCCAGAGCGCCTTTGTGTGTATGATGAGAGAGTGTACGGGGAGGGGACTAAATAGCGTCATAAAAAATCTCCTGACTTGGTATTCTGTAAAAACAATGAATACAAGTCAGGAGATTTTTTATGACTGAGATTATGCCCGAAATTCCGATTATAAACTACACTGTTGAAAGAACTAGGGAGAGCGAGAAGGATTGGTCTTCCTGGAAATGGTGGGCTAAATCTTACCTTCTTATTGCTCCTGGACTAGGTGCTTTGCGTATATTTTTAGAGTTTCCATTGCTTCGCAATTGGGGCAGATATTAACCTCATCGTTGGATTTTGCAGTATAATTATACTCCTTCTCGCATTTTGGGCAAATAGGGCATTTCTGATCTTCACTCATAAGCACATTCCCACTTTCCTATTTTCTTTGGTCACCTCTAGTATTAACATAGTTTTTTGGTCTACAGATATTATATGCATTAACTAAGTCATTCGCCCATAACAGGTCAATTCCTTCTGGTCATTAATTTTTATTATATAAGGAGTAAGCACCTACAGGGTGCTTTTGTCATTGCTTAATATTAGCTGGTGATGGGAGGTTTTTCACCCATAAGCCATGTTCATTGCAGTAGGCATAGAGATTACCAGCGTACATTTTTGAAATTCGCAATTCTGCATTTTGCTATGGATATAACTTTACAAGCAGCACTCTGTCACAAGATACATAGGACACAAACGAAATATAGTGTGTTTTGCTCATTTCATGGTTGATTGTAGATTTCAGCCTCACTTATTCCGGTTATTACATTGGTGCAAGATTTGCACACATAAAATTTGATTTTTTTCATATTTCCTCCATCGGTATCTTTTTGTTCTAAATCACCCAGTAAAATTCTTTCAATGTTAACACCTAATATTTTGGAAAGGTCACCTAGCAATGATACATCCGGACAACCAAGACCACGCTCCCATTTTGAGATTGTCTTGTCGCTTATATTCATCTTATTGGCGACAGCTCTTTGGGTCATGTTTTTCTCTTTACGCAAGCTCGAAATTAAAACTCCTACTTTACCACAGTCCATTCTAGTTCCTCCTGTCGATGACCTAACTATAATTGGAAATAGATGATTTTTCAATAAACGTTCCGTAGAGTTATTCTTAAACATTTAACGTTTGAAACTCATTATAAATCCCTCAGTTGAAAAAGGATTAAATCTTTTCTATAGGGTATTTGGAAAACATTAAGTATCAAACTTATATTTTAGATATAATATGGAAAAAATTTGATTAACGAAATTTGGTCCCACATGCGGTGCCACATAACGGCAAAGTCTGTACCAACGGAGGTGGAAAACAATATGTCTACGCTTTGTGCTCTTGCTATTGCTATTCAGGCTGGAGTTCCGATCCTAACCTGGGGCCCCCCAGGTGTGGGGAAAACGGCAACCATTACTATGCTTTCGGATGTACTCGCACTCCCGCTCGAAGTTGTCATGGCATCCATTCGTGAACCTTCGGATTTTTCCGGTCTTCCGGTCATTGGGGAGGAAGGTGTCCGCATGGAGCCTCCTGCCTGGGCTCGTCGCCTGGCACTAGCCGAAAAAGGGCTGCTTTTTCTGGATGAAATCTCCACAGCTCCGCCTGCGGTCCAGTCTGCCTTATTAAGAGTTGTCTTAGAAAGAGTAGTAGGGGATTTAGCTTTACCGGCCAGTGTATCTGTTGTTGCATCTGCAAACCCACCGGAACAGGCTGTCGGTGGATGGGATCTTTCTGCTCCTCTGGCGAACAGATTCTGCCACCTTTTTTGGTCCCTAGACACTCAGGGCTGGGTAGACGGTATGATAGGGGGATGGACTGTCTCTGAATTGCCCCATCTGCCTTCGTCCTGGGAGAATTCAATACCGGAAAAAGAGGTGCTTGTAGCCGCCTTTATTAGGCATAGGCCACATTTATTGCTACAAGTGCCCAAAGATGAAACTCAAGCAGGGAAAGCTTGGCCCTCTCCCAGGTCTTGGTCCATGGCAGCCCGGCTATTGGCAGCTGCGGAAACTGTACGGGCAGAAGAGGATGTGGTTGCTTCTCTCACAGCTGGATGCATTGGCGAAGGAGCCTGTCTGGAATTTTTAGCATGGCGCAGGGATTTAGATCTGCCGGATCCGGAAGAAGTCTTGGCTAATCCGACCTACCTTCGGCTGCCGGATCGCGGAGACCAAGCTTTTGCCATACTGGCGGCTGTCATCACTGCCGCTGTTGGCAGGCTAACAGAGGAACGTTGGTTTGCTGCCTGGTGTGTGCTAGCCCTAGCCTCGGAACACGGCATGAAAGATATTGCAGCGGTTGCTGCGAAAAAATTAGCCGCAGCCAGGAAACCGGAATTTCCTATACCCTTGAAAGAACTCCAGGCATTTGCTCCGCTGCTGCAAAAAGGGGGACTAATGTGAATCCTCCTTATGAGTACCGTAACATCCCCTGGAAGGAAAGTGCTTTCGAGCAATCTGGCCGAGTTTTGGTAAGCATGGAAGGGATAGGGGAATCCAGACTGGATGTATATAACTATGAAGGTTCGAAATTACCGGCTTATCACCTTTACGCTGTTCTCAAAGTGGCACTGACTGAGAGATGGGTCGAAACACTTGAAAAGCTACATCAAAACAGAAAAAATAATTGGAAGGCGGAAATGTTTTTGAGCTCTGAAGGGGAGAAAGAGTATCGGCTCTATACGACTGGACAGAAGGAGCCTGTGTGTTCGTCGGCAATTGCCCTTTCCAACAACCAAATCCAGACCTTTTCCATTCTGTCGGAAGATGCGGCCCCTCTCCTAAAAAAAATCATTGAGGATTATCCTCCGGTCTTTCTGCCACGCTATCGAAACTACCGGAACACTCCTTGTTTTCCGACCCTTTATTATTTAGATGCTCAAACTATGAAATTTTTAATGCCTCCGGAGCCAATAAAAGAGCAGAGAGAACGAACACAAAGAATTACGGTGGGTAAAGATATTTTTTTATCTGGAACCTTTAAAGCTGGTGAAACGTCTGGAATCATCGAAACAATTAAAGCCTTAAAATGTTTGGAGGTGTTAGAGGCGTGATTCTCCCTCTAGAGCTGCAGGCAGCCCGCATCCGCCTAGCGAAAGCACGTCCCTATTTGGCTTCAGCTGCCTGGGCTATCCATCCGGTGCCTAAGCCAGGCTTGGGAACAATGGCAGTCGATATGTATTGGAGACTCTACTATGATCCTGCCGTATTATCTCGGTGGTCGGTGGAAGTTCTGGAAGGTGCTTTTTACCATGAGCTTTGTCATCTTCTCCGTAATCACGCTGAAAGGATGAGGGACTTTAATCCACGT
>JADQBO010000085.1 GCA_016278585.1 Desulfosporosinus sp. | reverse complement strand
GTGGTCCTTGAGGCTGCCCTTGGTTACCTGGTCGTGGTCCTTGAGGCTGCCCTTGATAGCCCGGACGTGGTCCTTGAGGCTGCCCTTGATAGCCTGGGCGTGGTCCTTGGGGCTGCCCTTGATAGCCTGGGCGTGGTCCTTGAGGCTGCCCTTGATAGCCTGGTCGTGGTCCTTGAGGCTGCCCTTGATAGCCTGGTCGTGGTCCTTGTGGTTGCCCTTGATTACCTGATCGTGGACCTTGTGGTCGTCCTTCTACTCCCGGCCGAGAGCCTTGTGGCTGCCCCTCCCTTTCCGGACGGGGTCCTTGAGACTGTTCCGCTGAACGGGGTCCTTGAGACTGTTCCGCTGAACGGGGTTCTTTCAGCTTTCCTTCCTGAACTGATTCGTTTGTTTTTGGCTTTGGTGCTTCAGTATTTTTGTGTTCAGAATGCTCCAAATTTGTCTCCTTTCCTTTCAGTTGGTTCTTTAAACGGTCTACGTCTTTTTGATCAACTGTACTTAAATGATTTTTAACATCTGTTCCCATAGCCACGAGTCTTGTCATCACTTCTTTACTACTAAAATTTAATTCTTTTGCTAATTCATGAACACGAATACTCATTTAACCACCCCCACATAATCGGCTCCCACATTACGCTCCAAGCATCAGCTCCTTGCTAGTAATATAGCCTTAGCAAACCCTTGATCCAAAATAAGCACTGCTGAACGCGGCGAAAGTCCTATAGAATTTCCTAATTCTAATTTCGTACCAGTGACCAACACCGGCAACTTTATATCACTGGCCCACTGTGTATATTTTTTCTGAGCTCCATGGGCATCCTCCGCAATAACAAGAAGAAATCCTTTTCTCTTTTTAACCATAGCCTCAATTTGAGCATCTCCAGAGGCAATTTGGCCAGCCCGTCGAGCAATTCCAATTAAAGATTGGATACGTATATTCACGAAGAGATCTTTCCTTCCAAGTGTGAAAATACCTCTGGGTCCACATCCACTCCAAAAGCTTTCCTAAATCGGCGCTCTTTGACGGCGGTTTGAAAACAAATTGAGCTGGGACAAAGGTATGCGCCACGACCATTCCGTTTTCCAGTGGGATCCAGTTCGACAACCCCTTCCGGAGTTCTAACGATTCGTAAAAGCTCTTTTTTGGGCTTCATTTCTTGACACCCTAAGCACATCCTCATCGGGACTTTCCGTGTCTTCATACCATCACCCCTTCCCTTTCTTTTTCCTCCCCTTAGGACTTTCTGCTTTATCCGATAAAGCATCCCCCACTATCTCCTCGGGAGCTTCTTCGATAACAATCTTATGGTCGTCATTTTCAGGAGAAACTAGCTCCTCTGCATATCCGACAAAGGTTTCGTCAGGATTAAACTCAACGTTTTCGTTAAGTTCTCCCTGTTCAATTGACTCATCTTGATACTCTTGATAGCCGTCTGTTTCTGCATATTCATCATCATATTCAGAGTACTCCTCATATTCGCCGTACTCATCATAAGTTTCATACTCTTCTTGCTCTTGAGGGATGATATTATGAGCAATAGCTTGAGATTCGCTTTTTATATCTATCTTCCAGCCCGTAAGTTTAGCTGCTAAACGAGCATTCTGTCCTTCTTTACCAATCGCCAAGGAAAGCTGGTAATCTGGAACCACAACAATGGCAACCTTCTCATTGAGTTTAGGATATACTTGAACTACCTTGGCTGGTGAAAGCGAATTAGCCACAAATTCTTGAGGATCTATCGAAAAATTTACAATGTCTATTTTTTCCCCTTTTAATTCCGTGACAATAGTCTGAACACGAGCTCCCTTTGGTCCAACACAAGCACCGACTGGGTCGACATTTGGATCACGTGAATAAACCGCAATTTTGGAGCGAGCACCGGCTTCACGGGAAACTCCCTTTATTTCTACGATTCCATCATGAATTTCTGGCACTTCTAGCTCAAATAGACGTTTTATTAGTCCAGGATGCGTCCGAGACAGCATAATTTGCGGTCCCTTTGTCGTTTTCTTAACCTCTACGACATATGTTTTGATACGCTCAAAGGATTGATATCCTTCTCCAGGTATTTGTTCCTGAGCAGGAAGTACGGCTTCTACTTTTCCTAAATCAACGATAACATTCTTCTGTTCATACCGTTGAACCACACCAGTGACGATATCCCCTTCACGATTGACAAATTCGTCATAAATCATGCCACGTTCTGCTTCTCTAATACGCTGTACAACAACCTGTTTCGCTGTTTGTGCTGCAATTCGCCCAAACTCACGAGGCGTCACTTCGTATTCCACAATGTCCTCTAGTTGATAATTAGGATCCAGATTACGCGCCTCCACTAAGCTAACCTGAGTCCGAGGATCCTCCACGATGTCTACAATAGTTTTACGGGCATAAACTTTAAACTCACCGGTTAGGCGATCAATAAGAACTCGCACATTTTGTAATGATCCGAAATTCTTCTTGTATGCGGAAATCAGTGCTGCCTCAATCGCCTCAAATAGGATCTCAGCAGAAATTCCCCGTCCTTTTTCTAACTCGTGAAGGGCCTCGATGAACTCCATATTCATTTTTCCATTTTCCTCCTTATTCTATTGTGCCTAAAGAAACTTGGTTAGGGCCCGAAGACACTGTATTCGCACGAATTAGTCTTCATGTTAGGTCTCAGTCTCTGGCCAAGACTCGAACAGGACGTTCGAGGTTAGAGCGTTGGCCAAAGTATGGCCGAGTATCCTTGTAATAAGTTATTCTTTCTGCCTAGAAATAAAATTCATTTCTTTGAGCAATGGTTTACGTAGCAGAGTATAACGTATGAAGTCTGACAGTATAAAAAAGTCTTATAAATCTAATGCCAAATGAGTTTTCTTCACCAAATTGCGTGGAATTGCAATGCGTTCATCATTATATTCCAAAACAATCTCATCGTTGACTAAGCCGACTAGATTACCAGAAAACTCCTTGTATCCTAGAAACCGAGAAGTAGTGCGTACTGTAACCAAACTTCCCTGAAAACGAACAAAGTCCTCTTCCTTTTTGAGAGGACGTTCAAGTCCAGGAGAAGACACTTCCAGCATGTAGGCCTGTGGAATAGGGTTTTTTTGATCTAGCATTTCACTTACAGCGTGGCTAACCGCAGAACAATCATCCATGTCTACGCCACCATCTTTATCTATATAAAGGCGCAGATACCAATGTGCACCTTCTTTTATGTACTCCACATTAACCAATTCAAGCCCTTTTTCTCTTACGAGCGGCTCAACCATCGACCCAATTTGTTGTTCTATTGCTTCATTCATATGAAATCGCTCCTTTAAAACGTAACGTATAAAACGTTTCTTCATAGTCTTACGAAGATGGCCTCAAGTTATACTACGCTACGATTTGGACAAACGAAGGAGCGGGTTAGAACCCACTCCTTTCCATCACATTAGAAAAATTCCTTTTATTACTATAGCATATTCCTCGGAAATCTGCAACCAAGAACCCTTGTACAATCCTAGAAGACTAAGAACTAAAAACATCTACGCTTTCAAAAAGAATTAATAAACTTCTTTGTGAAACGCAGGTTAAATAAACAGGTATCCAAAACTATTAAATGTATATCCAATGATAATAATTCCAAAGGTTACAACTCCTGCAAAAACCACCAGTAACTTGGTCTTAACCACTTTTTTAAGCAGTATCATAGATGGGAGTGAAAGAGCTGTGACCCCCATCATAAAAGCAAGGGCGGTACCTATTCCGACACCTTTGGAAACCAAAGCCTCCGCAATCGGCAATGAACCAAAAATATCTGCATACATAGGAACAGCTACAAAAGTCGCTATTAAAACAGAATACCATTTATCTTGGCCTAGAAGTACAGTGATTACATTTTCAGGAATCCAGTTATGAATTGCTGCTCCGATCCCAACTCCAATTAAAATATAAATCCATACTCGTTTAATAATGTCAAGAACTTGGTTTTTAGCAAAATCAAGTCGCTCATAGGTTGTTAACTCTTCTAGCTCTAATTCAAGCACCTTATTGTGGAAAACGAAGGATTCTACATATTTTTCCAGCTTTGCTTTACTAATAATAGTTCCCGCAATAACCGCTAGGACAAGTCCCACAATGACATAGGCAATGGCGATTTTCCAATTAAATATACTAGCAAGAAGAATGACTGATGCTAAATCAACCAGGGGAGAAGAAATCAAAAATGAGAACGTCACTCCGATGGGAAGACCAGCACTGGTGAACCCAATAAACAATGGTATTGAAGAGCATGAGCAAAAAGGCGTTATTGTCCCAAATAATGCACCTAGTAGATTGGCTGTGATACCCTTAAATCTGCCCAGTATTTTCCTTGTTCTCTCGGGTGGAAAGAAACTCTGAACATACGAGATTCCGAAAATTAAGACCGATAGCAGTACAAAGATCTTTACAACATCATATATAAAGAAATGAAGGCTACCACCTAACTGACTTTCAATACTAAGGCCCATTCCCTGTTCTACTAACAGCTTCACCAAGTTGAAAAGCCATTCCATTTGAAGCAATTGATCATTTAGCCATTTAAATATAATCAAGGATATCTTCATCTCCTTAAATTTGATAGTGTCGAACTAGTATTATTTATCTAGACTTACATGAATACTATCAAACAGCTGTTTTAGAACTTCAAGGGTTTCCTTATTAATCGAATACTTCATCCATACTCCATCCCGCCTACTGATGACAAGACCACTTTCACTCAAGGTTTTCATATGATACGAAAGAGTAGGCTGAGTAATGTTAAATGCCTCTAGAATGTTGCAAGCACATAACTCTCCATTAGAAAGCATATCCAAGATTTTAACCCTTGTTTCATCTGATAAGGCTTTCAAAAGTATGGCGTAAGACCTATAATTTTTGTCCAAAACCCTCACCTCGCTCAAAATTGGTTGAACACACATTGACACCTCTCTATATCTATTATAGAAAGATATAGAGAGGTGTCAATGTGTGTTTTCAGCGGATTTTTTTCTTTTTACTTATGACAAGTTCCACTCTAAAGCCTTTTCGGCTCTGCCGTACTGTAGCAGCCATAAAGCCGAAAAATATCAATGACCACACTCCCGTGGTTACAATTATCCCCAGAAAAATCCGCAATGTTGTAGGCCATAATAAGGGTCGACTCAAGCGATATAATCCATAAATTATACCTGACAGAACTCCTCCTTCAAATGTTATAGGCGGAAGTTCCTGAAGAATTGAGACTAGTTCCCTAGGCAAAAAAAGGTAGATCATGCCTATTGATAATAAGAGTAAATAGAATAAGTTAATAAAATACATAAGCATAGAAGCGCCGGGAGAAATACGTTGTTGGGGGGTGTCGGGATTATAGCGGCAGTTATTAATGGAATAAAAGAGTCCGATCGCGCTTGATCCTAGGGAAAGAAGTACGGCGCCCAACGCTAGAGCTAACGTTAGGGTCTTGGAAACCCCTATTGCCAAAGCAGTACCCACTAGCAAAACTTCCATTAACAACAATGTAGGAAGAATTGAAGCGACTAATTTCCCCCACACCACTGGCCAACCTGCAAGGGGGACACTATTTAATAGCCAGTCAGATTCTCCCTCCCGACCAAACGATTGCAAGGCCATGTTTCCGCTGAACATTACCGTGTACATAATTAAAACTGCGATTAGAGACATACGACTAGATTCCACTTGAAAAAATATAAACTGACCCACGAAGAAAACCATGATAATTAATGGCGTCAAATAGCCAAACCATTCCCTCGTGTCACGTTTCATGGAAAGCAAATCTTTCTTAGCTACCGCCCACATTCCCAGCCAAGGAGAAGCAGAAGGGGTGACCTCTTTATTAAGTATTAAGGAATAAGAAACTTTCTCCTGCTGGCCATGCACTTCCCCATTCACCAAAGGACGTCTTTTATGACGCCTACCACCTTCTCCTTGGCTAAGAGAAATATAACCCCTGCGGAATCCCCGCTCTATAAGAGTGAGCGCAATTATAAAAAGGAAACTGCCAAAAAAAAGTATCAGCAGGCTCCACCCCAATCCAGCTAGAAAGTTACCCGAAATCCCAACGACTAAAGCTTGCGAACCCCAACCCCAGGGAAAATAATTCATTACGCTAAGCATCTCTTCTTGCCCGGCCAGCCAAGCACCTAGATTTAACCCGCCTTCCCTGTTGATTAACAAATTAGGAATTTGAAAAACGAGGGCGATCAGAATCCCAGCTAAAGCTCCTATAAAGCCAATAGCTTCCTTACTTCGATGTGGGGGTACAACCCGCATCACCAGTAGATTGATTAGTTCAGCTACCGCAGTACCTATTGCCCATAGCCCGACACCAACCAAGAAAACCAGAATGTAATAGGTTGCTTCGGCTTTAAAAAGTAACCCATAAAAAATTCCCGGTAAAAAGGCGAATAAAATAGCTGTCAATAGGTTACTTCCGATAACTGCCAGCGACTTTACGGCAAAAACAACTTTAAGGGGAACTGGAGCCATGAAAAGAAGCTCTAAATCATCGGACATATAAAGGGCAGCAAATGCAGCGGTGATACCAAAAAAAATCTGACCGGCTAATCCAACCATAAATAACAGCGAAAGAAAGCCCTGTACTGTTTGAGGGGGCATAGTTTTTAAAGCCCCATAAGCAAAAAAGCCCATAGAAACTAAGATCGCGAGTAACCCAACCAAAAGGACAACCATTCCGATTAACGCGCCAGCAGACCTATGTCGCATCTTATTCCAAGCTACTCGGAGTTGATTTTTTAACAACAACTTGAAGTCTTGAATAAAAGATTGATCCTGTGGTGGGTCGGTTAGAGGAGGAGGTAATATTATTTTCACGGGCGTTGTCCCTCCTCAAGACCTTTTATTAATTCAGAATTTTCGTGGCCACCCGTTAGTTCTAGGAAGATATCTTCCAAACTTTCTCCGCCGTGCCCAACCTGTTGACGCAATTGCTCAGGGCTACCCTGGGCAATCAGCAAACCATCCTTGAGAATAGCGACACGGTGACACATTCTTTCCGCAATCTCTAGAATATGTGTAGAGATAAAAATGGCTGCACCCTGCCGAGCCATTTCTTGTAATACGTCTTTTAACAGGCGGGCACTGGCAGGATCAAGACCGACCGTAGGCTCATCGAGAAGGATAACCTTGGGCTGGTGGATGAGTGCTCCCGCTAACACTACCTTCTGCCGCATACCGTGGGAATAACTTTCCAATAACTCATCAGCTTTTTCCTTAAGTCCAAACATGCTTAGTAGCTGTTCCGCCCTTTCATTAATGATATCTTTGGGCACTCGATAAAGAGCGGCAATAAGCTGTAAGAATTCCCTTGCAGAAAGCTTAGCGTATAATTTAGGTTGATCGGGCACATAGGCCATCAGGG
>JADQBO010000116.1 GCA_016278585.1 Desulfosporosinus sp. | reverse complement strand
GCACGATGGGCTAAGATATTATCAATATTGCCTTCTATATTTTCGAGGGAGTTTTCGATGCCCGTAGCATCATTCGTCTTCAATGCTGTACTTAAAGCATTTAGTGTATCAAACACTCCTGGAACACCCGTCAAAGGGGTTTTAAACAAAGTCTGACCGTTAACGGAAATGGGCAAGGCTAGATTATTTCCCACCTCAAACTTAACATCCTGACTATTCCCTTGCCAAGTTCCCTCTGAAGTGATAAGTTCCTTATCCGTTGCCGTCCCAGAGAAAATATACTTTGATCCGTTTTTGGTATTGGCCAATAAATGGATTTGTTCAGTGATTTGGTCCACCTCAATGGCCATATTTATCTTGTCATCCTCAGATAAGGTCCCGTTTGACGCCTGTACCGCCAGCTCTTTTACCCGTTGTAACATTGAGGTCATATCTCCGAGGGTGCCATCCGTCGTATCCATTAGCCCCAAGGCCTCATCAGCGTTGCTCTTCCACTGCTCAACAGCCGAAATATTACTCTTCATGCGCAAAGCATTCTGAATCCCAACCGGATCATCGGAGGGTCGAGTAATTTTATACCCTGAAGACATTTGGTTTTGAATTTGACTCATTCTTCCCTGGCTCGTCTGTAAATTGCGTAATAAATCCTGGGTCATCATGTTATTTGTTATACGCAAAGCAATCACCTGCTCTCCTACTTAGTCAAAGTTTGATCCCCTAGCGAGTCATCCCCATACGATTGACAATGGTATCTAACATATCGTCCATCATAGTTACCATACGGGCTGCCGCTGAATAACTCTTCTGGAACTTAACAAGATTCGTCATTTCCTCATCTAAGGAGACGCCGGAAATGGACTCCCGCTGATTAGATAAATGCACAACCAAGACATCTTGTCCTGCTTTCATACGGTTAGCCTGCTGTACGTCTACCCCCATCTGAGCGACGTTCGATCCGTAATAATCACTTAAAGAGGCACCCGAAACCGGTGTCTGACCAACTGCTCCAAATTTCCCAGCGGCAATAAGACCTTCCAAAGCACTCCAGCCCCCTGATAAAGAGGAGAGCGCTCTAGCAATGTTTCCATCTCCCACGGTCACAAGTGGGTTGCCATCCGCATCAAGGGTATGGGTAGGAGGGGGTGTCGAATTATCGAGGGGAATAGTTCCGGTAGCAATTCTACTAAGATCACCATCTATTTCAACGTTGAGGGTAATCGTTGACGCTGTAATCACAGGAAGTGCTGGCGGGGTCGAAGAAGGAGGGTTCGACCCATCCGTAAAGAAATTAATTCCCACATCGCCCTCTGCTGTTAGACCTTGTCCAGTCTGATGAAGTGCATTAACAGCACTGGCAATTCCTTGGGCTAGCTTGTCAAATTGTTCCCCAAACTTGGGAAGGTCAATATCTCGCACTTCGATATTGGCTGCCAGTATGCCAAGCTTAGTCCCTAGATCAACATCCTTTTTGACAGGACTAGAATCATCACTCCAGACAACCAGTGACGAATTATAACCGTTAATCATTTTCTGTGGAGGAGGTTCTTCTAAAAATCTGACCGTACTGTCGTCGATCAAGGTGTTATTTTCCGCTGAATTTTCATTACCGATAATCACCTTGAAGTTACTCACATCCCGATCTGTAAACCTTGGATCCTTGGTTTCTATAACTCTAACGCTGACCAATTTCGAAAGTTGATCGACAATAAGATCCCGTTGATCTCGTAAATCATTAGGGTTATCTCCATTAACCTCTGACCCCTTGATTTGATCGTTAAGATCTTTAATTTGTTGACCATAGGAGTTAATTTGATGCACCTGTACCCTAATACTCGAATCTAAGTTTTCTCTCATGTCACTAACCTGTTGGGCTATGTTATGGAAACTCTCTGTTAAGGTTAGCGCTCGCTCACGAACAACGGAACGAGCCCCCATATTCTCTGGGTTCTTCGACAGATCACTCCAAGCATTCCAAAACTCATCCATGTCGGAATGCAGGCTGTTATCGGAAGGCTCGTTTAAGACACTTTCAACTTTTTGAAGACTATCCTGTCTACCCGCCCAATACTGTTGCTTAGATGTCTCTCCTCGAAACTGCCGATCTACATAAGTATCTCTAGCCCGGTTAACGGTGTCTAACGTTACTCCTGAACCATAGCTTATGCTCTTCCCGTTAGATGACACCGTATAGGGTGTGGTCGTTGACAGGTTTCCGACCTGCCTAGTATAACCCTGGGTATTAGCGTTAGCTATATTATGACCCGTTATATTTAAAGCGGCTTGCTGAGAGGCCAACGCTCTTCGCGAAAGTTCTAAGCCAAAAAAAGAGGAACTCATATCTTAAATCCTCCGATCTAGAAGATGAAGTTTTGGATTTGCTTTATTCTCTTTAAGATTTGTTGGATGTTGGTAAGTATTTTTTTCCTGATGAGTCATCATGCCAACGGTAAATTCTAATACCTTCATAGCCTGTTCCAGAAGTTGAGTGTTAATCTCATGGATTTCTTGTAAAGACACTACAACCCGGTCCAGCTCACGACGCACACCCTGTAAATTAGGATAATGCTCTGCTAGTTCCGCTAAGGTCAGGTCTTCTGGTATTTTCCCAAGATCATGCCCGATTTGTTCAGCCCATAAGAGTCGTTCCTTCTCAAGCAGACCCGCCTCAATCAAGAGTTTTTCTTCACGAACCGTTATGCTGTCAATCTCTTGAAGGTTGTTCTTAATTAAGGCTTTTTGTTTATACCCTCCCAGGGTATAAAGTTCGTCATAGAGGGCGACCTGTCTTTTTAGGTTATCCTCTAAGTTTTGGAGTACTTCAGACACGGAATTTTCCCCCTCATTAAAATTGTTTAAAAATCAGGCGAAAATAGCTTTTCCGCAATTTTCTGTCCGTTAATTTGAAACTCTCCCCGGTCAATCTGTTCTGTGAGAGTCCTTACTCGTTCTTCACGGACAGACGGAATTTCTTTAACTTTCTGAAGCAGGGCCTGATAAACTTGCCCTTTGTCTGAGACAGCGACTTTATCCCCTTCAGAAACTGCGGTTTTTTTGTGAACTTGATTCACCCGATTGGTCGCCTGAACGCTCCCAACCTGAGACAAGAATGTCCCATCTATTTTCATATCTCTCACTCCAAAATACATACTCTTATGTTTATATCGAAGATCACCCGCCAAAACTAAAGAGAAACTTTTTCTTTACCTATGAAATAATTTCAGGGGAAAGCAAGAATTATAGCTGCACTTCCACTTTTCCTGTATAATAAGTGTCAAATATAGGGGCTAAAGTTCAACCTAATATTTGACGATACAAAAAAGAAAGGTGTCCATAAAAATCGCAAGGGAGGTACGCCACATCCCTTCTGACAAACCGAGTATACAGGGGCTGTTGGCAACATCAAACATGGATTTATCCACGATTATTGGTATTATCATAGGATTCGGTTTAATTATCATCGGCTATATTTTAGAAGGGGGAACGGTCAGTTCCCTTGGTGGGCTATCCGCAGCCCTGATTGTTTTTGGGGGAACTGCCGGAGCCGTTTTAGTTAGTTTTCCCCTCTCTGATCTCAAGAACCTTCCTAAATGGTTTAAACTTGCCTTTACTGCCCAATCATTTGGTACCGCGGAGGCTTACGAAACCTTAGTGCGCTTTGCCGAAAAAGCACGGCGAGAAGGACTACTTAGTCTGGAACAAGAACTTGAAACCGTGACTGATCAATTTACTCGTCAAGGAATGCAGCTTGTCATTGATGGAACCGATCCGGAAATCACTCGGGAGATCCTAGACTCAAAGATCGTGATCCTTGAGAAACGCCATAAGGTTGGAATTTCTGTGTTTGAAGCCGCAGGAGGGTATAGTCCAACCATGGGAATTGTGGGGACGGTAATGGGCCTTGTCATGGTGTTAGGTAATTTATCTGATCCAGAAGCGCTCTCTCATTCCATCGCCGCTGCTTTTATTGCCACCCTTTACGGGGTCGCTTCTGCAAACCTTCTATGGCTGCCCCTTGCCACAAAACTAAAAATGAAGGACAAGGCAGAAGTGTCGGCCATGGAAATGGTTTTAGACGGAATCCTCTCGATTCAAGCGGGTGAAAATCCTTCAATCCTGAAAGAAAAACTTAAAACTCATGTTGGCAGTTTACTGCCTTCCGAGGAAAAAGCCCTACCCGGCAAAGCCAGTCTGAGTGAAAACCGATGAGTAGAAAACGCGAACATGAAGCAGAAAAGGAAAATTCCGAACGTTGGCTTCTCACCTATGCTGACCTTATTACTCTACTCATGATTTTCTTTGTCGTCCTTTATTCTATGAGCAAAGTGGATGCCGAACGATTCCAAGCGGTTGCCGAATCACTTAACAAGGCGCTTGGCGGAGGCACTCCCGCGAAAATCGAGATGTCTACGAGCCCTGTCGGACCGTCTCTTTTTCAGACCGGCACCCCCTCCACTACTACCACTGTTCCCGGAAAGGGAACAGATCCTAATAACACATCTAATACAGATCCCGCTGCGAACGAAGAAACTAACAACTCAGGCCTGGGAAATACGGATGCCGAAAACATGAGTATCATAGGGATTAAGGCTAAACTTGACAAGTTTGCAGCAGACAACGGAATTCAGACAAAGCTGGTATCTTCCATGGAAGAGCGTGGTCTAGTCGTCAGCATTCAGGAAACGTTACTTTTTGAAAGCGGCTCAGCTAATATTGACACTAGAGCCCATGAAGTTCTTCGCAACATCACCACGGTCCTTGCCTCAGCACCCAACCAAATCAGGGTTGAAGGGCATACGGACAATCTGCCGATCCACACCGCCCAATTCCCTAGTAATTGGGAACTGTCCGTGATTCGTTCCACCAATGTCGTACAAATCTTACAGAGCGAAGGAATTAATCCGAGCCGACTCTCAGCAGCAGGTTACGGGGAATTTAGACCCATCGCTTCCAATGACAATGTCACTGGGCAAGGTAAAAACCGCCGGATTGACCTAATCATTCTGCGCTCCAAATATGACGTCACTGAGCCTAATATGCAAACGCCTTAAAAGGCAAGCATTCGAACTGCCCTATACATCATCTCAGAAGCCAAACTAATCTGCTCTGGCTTTAACAGCGCAATCGTGTCTTCTGGACTATGATTTTTATACAGCCAATCCCGGGCCATGAGAGTTACTGCTGGAATATGTGCCGAGGCAAAACTGACCGAGTCACTGTTATGACCTGCAAAAGGGGTTAATAACGCACTTGCTCCACAATCAGATGCTGCTTGACGAATCGCCTTAACTGCGCTATTTTCCCCATCCGCCCAAAGGGCAAAGTTTCCTATCATTCCATTTCCAACCGTATCAGCGTTCAGAACTGCCTTTATCTGGTCAAGGGGAAAGGTCGAAGAGTGGACAAAGGCCTGAGACCCTACAAATCCCATCTCTTCAGCACTCCAAAAAGCAATCACAATCGTGCGCTTTGGCACGTTCCCTTCCCGGAGGATTCGCCGCATGACGTCTAATATACAGCCTACTCCTGAAGCGTTATCATTGGCCCCCGGGTAAACTTGTCCTTCGAAAACTCCCAGGTGGTCGTAATGCGCGGATAGAAGAATAATTTCCTGAGTTTTTTCACCCATCAGACCCCCTATTAGATTGACACTCGGCGATCTTAACGTCGTATTTTTGCCAGGTTTAAAGGTTAGTCGGCCATTGACCCTGGTTTCCACCACTGGAGGAATCGTAAACGCCTGAATAAAGCCTGATATAGGATCCCCCATTGGGCGTAACCCTAGCATGCTTAATTGGGTGGCTAAATACTCTGCAGCTCTAGTCTCCCCTATAGACCCCGCTCTTCGTCCTTGCATCTCTGGAGCAGTTAATACGTAGATATCATCCATAGCCGTACGATTTAGGCTTTCTAAGTCAACCTCTCTAGTGGGTTTAGTCACAGGGGGTAGCAACAATTCAACGGGCGGACGGCCTAGCTCAGTTTTTATAGTCTCTCTAAAACGATTCGGCAAAAAACTCCATGGTAACATGAACGCTCCAAGCCCCAATAATGTTTTTAAAAATACTCTGCGCGTCTGCATGATTAATCCTTTCTAAAGAGGAGAATGACTATGTCTTTACGCATCAATCCCTCACATCAAACCCCGACTCCCAATCTTGATTCTCAAACTTCCTTGGAGCGCACTAGTAATTTTAGTGGTGTCTTAACTCAAACCCAAAAAATTCAACGCATGGAACTTCAGGCCTTTCTCGGTCGACTTGAAACACAAGGAAAAAAATTAGCTCATTCCCTCTCAATCGGTGATCTAAGAGATTTCCGTGATATGATTAAATCCTTCCTTCGCTCAACCTTTGGCCAAAGTCGGCAAATGCAGGAGGATACCTCCTGGGATTATCAAGGTCGCCCTAAAGTCATGGCCCGAATTGGGAAAATCGATCAAGCATTAGACGAACTTGGAAAACAGCTTTTAGATCAGCAAGCCAAACCTCTCGAAGTTTTAACCAAGATTGACCAAATTCGTGGGTTAATCGTCGATCTTTTCGCCTAATGTATCCAATTATGAGACTCCCACTTCAAAATTTGAAATCTCCTACTCTGCTTCGATAACCATAATCTCCTGTCTCGTTCAACTTGAGTTAAACGAGACACTAATAACGAAAGAGGTGTAACCCCTTTGTCCTACGCATCAATATCTAATACTTACGAAGACTTTGTTAAAGGGTTCCACCCCAAAAGTGGTTTAGACCTTAAGTTTTATAAGCAAAACCAAATGCAACGTCGAATCCTTAGCTTTATGAACTCTCACGGGCACCCAACCTATCCTGAGTTTTTAAAAGCACTCAACGTTGACCCTGTCTTATATGATGCCTTCTTCAAACATTTAACGATTAACGTCTCTCAATTCTTCCGGGATGCCAACCAATGGAAAACCCTCCGAGAAACGATTTTCCCCCTGCTCCTCCAAAGCAAAACTCCACTGAAACTCTGGAGTGCAGGATGTTCAGGCGGTCAGGAACCTTACTCATTAGCCGTAACAATGATGGAGTATTTCTCAAGTGGCAAGTTTAGCATACTGGGTACGGATATTGATGTCAATGTGCTGCGGCAAGCTAAAGACGGCATTTACAAACAAAATGATTTTGCAAGCACTCCACCAGAATTCTTGCAAAAATATTTTACCCCATCTGACCATGGGTATCAAATTAAAGATTCGGTGAAACGACAAGTCACGTTTCAGCACCAAAACCTGTTAACCGATCGTTTCCAAACCAGCTTTGATTTTATAGCCTGCCGCAACGTCGTCATTTATTTCACAGAAGAAGCTAAGGAAATGCTCTATAAAAAATTCACAGACGCCCTACGTCCCGGCGGAATCCTCTTTACCGGCAGTACCGAACATCT
>JADQBO010000249.1 GCA_016278585.1 Desulfosporosinus sp. | reverse complement strand
AAATTAGGCAAGAAAAAACGCTCACTTTAATGTCAATTAAAGTGAGCGCCCACAGTATGGCCTGTAAGGTCAAAAACGGCAAAAGCCTTGGTCATTGTGCAGTAAATGATGGTCTTAAACCTGTACTGGACGCTATTGATACATGTGATGGGCTTATATTGGGTTCGCCAATATACTTTGGTGATATAACAGCCATGATGCGAGCGTTTTGGGAGCGGTTGATTTTCCAGTATCTATCCTATGATGATTATTCAAAACCTATATTTAACGGAAACATGAAAACGGCGTTTATCTATACAATGAATGTCCCAGAATCCATGTTTGAAAGAACCGGCTATGCCAAGGTATTTGAGACGTATGAGATGACGTTAAAGATGTATTTTAAAAATGCTGTTAGTATGATGTCAACAGAAACCCTACAGGTAACTGACTACAACAAATACCATATGGCCTCATTCAATGAAGCGGACAGAAAAAAAAGAAGGGAAGACGTATTCCCTATGGACTGCGAGAAAGCTTATGAATTAGGGAAATCTATAGCTACTGTTTGATATGTCTTATTAGGTATGCTACCCCATTTGAGTTGAAATATGTACCCAAGGCTTAGTACCTTTTTTATTGAACTGAAGGGTGGATTGCGGGTCTTCACTTAGCTGCCCTTTCATTAAAAGGCAGGAAGGAGCAAGGGATAGATAACTTTATCGAAGAGTTTAGTGGGAGTCATAGGTATATAATAGACTACTTATTTGAAGAAGTTCTACGGCTACAAAGGCCTGAGATGGTTGGATTCTTTACCCGAAAACTTAGTTCAAAATGACAGTGAACTATGCTCATATAAAGCCTGCGCTTTTTTTTTGGTCGCCCAAACTAACAAAGCCGTATATTATATAAATGCTTTTGGACAATTAAAGCAGGTGGATAGATTAGATGACGAATGAAATAATAAACACGAAATGACATCAGAAGGATTTTTGGCGAATGTGGGGGTTAGCAAATATCAAAGGAGGCAAACAGTATGAAAATCATTGTTACCAGTATATTCGTACAAGATCAAGACAGGGCACTAGAATTTTATTCAGAAAAGCTGGGCTTTGTAAAAAAGCAGGATGTTCCAGTCGGAGAATTTAGGTGGATAACACTTGTTTCTCCCGAAGATCAAGATGGTACCGAGCTTTTGCTCGAACCGAATAACCATCCAGCCGCCAGAGAGTACCAAAAGAAGATATTTGCCGAGGGCATCCCAGCAACAATGTTTGGAGTTGCAGATCTTCGTAAAGAGTACAAACGATTGATGAAACACGGCGTAAAGTTTACTATGGAGCCGGCAAAAATGGGCGAAGTCACAGTAGCTGTCTTCGAGGATACATGCGGCAACCTTATTCAGATAGTGCAGAAGTAACGTGTAGGCTGAATAACAAAATTAATGGGTATTGTCTTTATTGATTTTATGAGACAGTACCCTAATTTTTTAGTTTTTGATTGACAATACATGTAGAAGTGAACGCAATAAAAATTACAGATAAGAAAATGTATGAAAGCCTGATGTTCCAAAATGCATCCACTCTGGATAAAGAAAATACCAGTGTTTCGCAGAATATAACTCTCAGTATTCCAGTTTACCAAGTGATTGGAGATCAGGATGAAATTTGGGAGACCGATTTATCTCCTTACAAAGAACGATTCCCAAATATCACCAGTTCTAAGATAGCGGGAGCCAACCATAAAGGAAGCCTCCTGAGGGCAAGTGAGTTTTATGAGGCGTTGTTAAAGATTTATAGGAAAATAGAATAAATAAAAGGTTGAGTATAAGGGTCGTAACGAAACAATGGTTTTGTTGCGGCCCTTTGTGTTCCCTGGAAAAACAGCAATCCTGAGAAACAGTTTAGCAATAAGAAGAAAGCCCAAAGAATGACATTTATAGTAATCTATAAATTAAGGATATCGTTGCTTACTAATATGTCGGGAGGGAATTAAGTGAATCAATACAAATTAGTCGCCGTTTTAGTCACCATCATGCTAATAATTTTTAACCCAAACTTATGGAGTCCTATAATAACTAAGGGTGCAGAGCAAAGTGTTAATTCTATTCAACCGAAACATGAGGTTGAACGGATTTTTGGGCAGACTCGTTTCGATACTATGCTGCAAATAGCCTTAAAATTTAATCCTGGAAAAAGCCGGAATGTTATTCTAGCTACTGGTCATAATTTCCCTGATGCTCTAGCCGGTGTACCACTAGCCAGGCAAAAAAATGCACCAATTCTTTTGGTAGACATCACGCCGGAGTTGAGTGGCAAAGCATTCTCTTACATAAAAGAACACGTAGATAAGAAGGGCCATGTATACATTCTGGGTGGGAGTGTTGTAATACCAGAAACCTTTGTCTCCGCATTGGTTGAGCTGGGTTTTGATCAGGGAAACATCCATCGTTTAGCGGGCTTAGAGAGATATGACACTGCGGTAGAAATTGCAAAACAGCTTCAACATGATGGAAGGGAATTCTATGTTGCCTCAGGGGATACTTTTGCAGACGCTTTAAGTGCTTCGGTAGTAGCGGCAACTGAAAATTATGTATCAACAGAGAAAGCCACCTATTATAAGTCTATTGGACAAGAGATTGCGGAATCTATAGGAGGAGTACCCATTCTTTTAGTCCCTTCTAATAAACCTGTTCCAGAAAGTGTAACTAACTATTTAAATAACTTTAATCTTACTGGGGAACAAAAGCAAAAGATTAATATTATAGGTGGGACAGCAGTTGTACCAGAATCAAGCGTAAACCAATTGAACGAAGTTGTCGAAAAAATTGCTAACAATGGAATAACAAGGTTTGCTGGATTTGAACGGTACGATACTATGGCTGTCCTAAATAACCAAGCGGAGGTCTTTGAGGTTTCAAACATTTACTTAGCCTCCGGTGAAAACTTTCCAGATGCTTTGACAGGTGCGGTACTTGCCGCAAAGGATTGTTCACCCTTAGTATTGGTTAATGATTCATTACCGAAAAGTTCAAGTGAATTGTTACAAAACTTTTTTAACAAAAACCAAGAAGAATCTCGCAAGAATACTAAGATTACTGTCTTGGGTGGAGAGGCAGTAATCTCAAACCAGACTATAACGCATGCCGATTATATATTTAACTTCGGTGGGTCGAGCAAAGATAAAGGAAATGTCACGAACTTGGTCGGTTCTGGAAAGTTAGGGTATAAGGACGGAAAAGCATTTGAAGCCGAATTTGCCTTTCCTGCTGGAATCGCCGAGGGAAAAGACGGAACAGTGTATATTTCTGACTCGAAGAACCATGTAATTCGGGCCCTTCTTCCAGATGGGAATGTCACCACTGTTGCAGGCAAGGCCCAAGGTATTGACCATTATGGCTTAAAGGTGGGGGGCTTTAATGATGGTTTCGCTCTTGAGGCTATGTTTAATCAGCCTAAAGGATTAGCCCTTGATAACAACGACAACTTATATGTTGTAGACTCCGGTAATGGAGCAATTAGGTTTGTTGATAGGTTTGGTAATGTTAAAACCTTAATAAAAGGGCTTAATTCCCCTTCAGATGTGGTAATTGCTCCAAATGGGGAGTTATTTGTAACAGAAACGTTAAATCATAGAATTGTGAAGATAACAGAGAATGGAATAATGTCAGTTCTAGCTGGTGGAGAGTATCTGACAGATGCTGGCATAGTCAAAGGCGGATATGCTGACGGTATAGGAGAAAAAGCTAAATTTAACGAGCCATCTGGGCTGGCGATTAGTCCTGATGGTACTTTGTATGTTGCTGATACAGGTAATCAGAGGATACGGGCCATTTCAGCTTCAGGAAGTGTTACTACAGTGGCTGGTTCGGGTTTAGATCTAATGGCAGGAACGAATTACATTTCCGGTGGTTTCAAAAATGGAATGTCTAGTAATGCTAAATTTAACTTTTTAAGTAGTATTGCAGTTACAGCGGATCAAACCGTTTATGTGGCAGACACTTATAATCACTTGATTAGAGTAATTAGTAAAGACGGGCAGGTTAAGACCTTAGCCGGCAGAGGCAACCATGGAAAACAAAATGGATTTCTGGCTCAAGCAGAGTTCGATGGCCCCTCGTATATTCGTTTATCCAAAAAGGGGAGCCTTTTAATCGTTGATCATTTAAGCAATTTATTAAGGGAGATCAACTTGGGAAATTAGGAAGGTTTACTTAACAATATAAGTATTGTTAAAGCCTTATTGTAAGGATTATGTGAAGTCCATCGATTAGTTTCTAAAAGGATCGAAAAACGAGGGGTGAAATAATGTGAACTTTAGAGTAATCAGTCTTATAAAACGTACAGTTATAAGTAAGGTTCATTCAGCAAAAAGAAGCTTTAAGTTTAGTTTGCCAGAAATGTTATCAGTATTCTTAGTAATACTGATGTTGTTTAGTTTAATGTCCCCAAATCTTGCTCAAGCTGCTTCTTCACAAGCAAATGTAAAGTTGACAGGAGTTAAGGGGAAAGTTTTTGTAAAGAAAGCCGGGGGGCAGACGGAATTTACAGGTTATGATGGAATGACAATATCCCAGGGTGACTGGATCAGGACTGGGGATGGTGGTTCTACCCAAATTTTATATGGAAATGGAACAAAATCAACCCTTGCAGCTAATACACAAGTTACAATAGGAACGTTAATCTCTGATGGAGAAAGTACTCAATCATCAGTTAAATTATGGTCGGGTGGTATTTGGAACAAAGTCAAGAGCCTGATTAATATTGATGATGACTACGAGGTAGAAACCCCAACCGCTGTAATGGGAGTTCGAGGTACGTTATATCTAGTGTCAGTAGACCCAGACAATGGAATTACCACCGTTGATGTAATGGATGGAACTGTAGCAGGTACACAAAATAGACAAAGAACTCATTCCGGCCAGGAATATTTAGTGACAATGGGCGAGGAACTTGTATTTGATTCCTTAACAGGACTACTCTCCGGTAAACAAGCAATTAATTTGAAGAATATGGTAGAAAATGTCGAGCCAAATATGTTAGTTCAGATTGTGACCGATCTAACTGACCAAATTGATGTGTTTATAGAACAAGCTAAAAATGCTCAGGCAAACTACAATGAAACACAGGATATCAGCCATATAGAACGAGCCTTAGCTTTAGTTCATAAGGCAACTAAGTTGGTCAATTTCGCCCAAAACTTAGTTGATGAGATTGAATCCTCTGGGAAAGCAACCCAAGTTGATGAGTTGCTACGGGAGTTGGACAAAAACCTGACTCAGCTCGACGAGGAAATTAGAAACAAGAGTCAAGATGCTCAAACAACTGAATCACAGATTATTAGCACTGCTAGGGCTGGGGGATTAACTCAGGATAGAATTGAGGAACTGTTAGAGGGAGCACTACGGGCAAGTTTGCCCCCTGATGAATCAGAAGAACAACCTTCTGACGTACCTCGCAGGGGAAATAATTCTAATCCGCCTCAATCAGAAGTTCTAAATAGTACTATTAGCTCGAATACTGCTAACTTTAGTAAGAGCATAAACCAACAAGCTGATATTAATGTGAACATGAACCTTAATGGGAACAATCTAGTCTCAATAAAAAATGCTGGAATAACTTTAGTCAAAGATATTAATTATACAACCTCCGGTAGTGCTATAACTATAAAAAAGGAATACTTAGAAACACAAGCAGTAGGACAGATAGTCTTGGCATTTGAATTTAGTGCTGGAAGCCCGGCAATGTTTACTATCACTATCACAGATTCAGCCAGCAGTACTATTAGCTCAAATACTGCTTACTTTAATAAGAGCATAAACCAACAAGCGGATATTAACGTAACCATGAACCTTAATGGGAACAATCTAGTCTCAATAAAAAATGGTGGAACAACGTTAGTCAACGATATTAATTATACAACCTCTGGTAGTGCTATAACTATAAAAAAGGAATACCTAGAAACACAAGCAGTAGGACAGATAGTCTTAGCATTCGAATTTAGTGCAGGTAATGCAGCGACGTTAACTATCACTATCACAGATTCAGCCAGCATTACTCTTCTCAGTGTAATGCCCTCACCGGGGTCGGTCGTAGGAACGACTCAAGTTGCTACATTACCATTGTTACCAGTTGGAGCAACAAAATTTCAGGTTAAACTACAAGCAAACCCCTTTAGTGCTCCAATTTTAGATGATCTCTTTGCAGGTGGTACTGACTATTCCTCAGGTGAGAATATTATTGCTTCAGCGGGTGAGTATTTTGTGCTTGTAGCTTCAGATAACTCAAATAAAATCAAGGCTTATTATACTAAACAATTAATCACTTCCATGATTGCAAGTGACAGTGCCTTAACTACAAAAATCCGAACTAAATCTATAAGCAGAGTGAGTGTTAACAGTGAGGGAACACAAGGAGATGGATACAGCAGTGAACCAAGTATTAGTGGAGACGGACAACGTGTAGCCTTTATATCGTCTGCTAAGAATTTAGTAACTGATGGGCATGATAGTTATGTAGATATTTTTATGCATGATAAAGGAACGGGGATAACAGAGCAAGTAAACGTTACGAGTGGAGAAGTAAAGGTTCCCGGTGCGGGTCAACCATTTTTTAGTTCTGATAGTCGTTATGTCGCCTTTAGATCATCAAAAAGTGGGCTGGTTTCCGGCGATACTAATAGTAACTATGATATCTTCGTGCGAAGCTTAACGGAAGAAACCACTGTACGTGTAAGTGTTGGTACAGATGGAAACCAGGCAATCGGCGGGAATTTTGGTGCAGGTTGGCCTTCGATAAGTGGAGATGGACGATATGTAGCTTTTCAGTCTGATGGAGCTTATTTAGTACCGGGTGATACAACAATTCAGGATATTTTCGTTCGTGATCGTGATGTTGATGAAGATGGAATTTTTGATGAAACCGAGACAGGAAGAGTTCGTACTGATCGGGTTAATCTATCGTCTGGTGGTGAGCCAGCTAATGCTGACTGCTACTTCCCAATAATAAGCAGAAATGGCCGTTTTATTGTATTTTCCTCCAATGCCACTAATTTAGTCCCAGGTAAATCTAACGGGTTATTTATACGTGATTTGCAAGAAGGCAAAACAACCTTCATTTCCGAGGGAACAAATCCTATAATGAGTGCAGATGGCCGCTTTGTAGTCTTTAGTGCTGGTGACAGTGCAAATCTAGTTCCCAATGATACCAATGGAAAAAATGATCTATTTCTTTATGATCGTGATGTTAATGAAACTGGATTTTTCGACGAGATAGGAAATACGAGTGTAGCAAGGGTTACTCTCAATGCCAGTGGAGAACAGCTCGATGACCACTGCTTTTCTTCGAGTGTTAGTGCTGATGGTCGCTATGTAGCTTATGATTCTGAAGCGACAAACCTTGTATCCGGCTCTACAAACGGACAAGGCAATGTTTGCTTATTTGATAGA
>JADQBO010000392.1 GCA_016278585.1 Desulfosporosinus sp. | reverse complement strand
GTACCAGTCCTAAAAACAGACGGAACTGTTCAGGTTGTAGAGTTCCGAAATTTGAAAGTTGGAGATAAAGTCATTGTCGATCGAACGGAAGAGGGCCATGAAGGGATCTTCGTATATGCTAAAGGCTTTAGCTCTAACGATGCTAATGTAGATTTATTTGCTTTTCGTTCCGGTCGTTCTAGAGAAACCGCTTTTTCTAAGGATTACAATGAACTCTACGAACTCTTAAAGTATGAAAAGGAGAACGGCTATATCGTCTGGGTCTTGGGTCCAGCTGTTGTATTTGACTATGATTCCAGACAAGCCCTCTCCTCTCTAATTTCCAGTGGTTATGCCCATGCCATCCTGGCAGGCAACGCCATGGCAACCCATGACCTTGAAGCTGCTTTATTTGGAACCGCTTTGGGTCAAAACACCTATAATCAACAATCCCCACTTAATGCTCATTATCATCATCTAGACCTAATCAATAAGGCTAGGAATGCAGGGTCCCTTGAGATGCTCCTAGAAAAGGAATCTATTCAAGAGGGGGTTGTCCATGCTGCCCTAACCAATCATGTGCCTCTAGTCCTTGCTGGCTCTATACGTGACGATGGGCCACTCCCATCGGTCATAGCTGATGTGTATCAAGCCCAAGACGAAATGCGCAAACACACCCGCAGGGCTACTACGCTTATCTGTCTTGCTACACAACTTCATACCATTGCAGCCGGGAATATGACCCCGGCTTACACACGAAAAGACGGCCAGATCCGGCCCGTTTATATATACTGTGTTGACATCGCGGAATTCGCCGTAAATAAACTTCGGGACCGAGGGTCATTAGAGGTGACTACTTTAGTCACTAATGTTCAGGATTTTTTAGTCCATTTAAAAAATAATTTAGTCTAGTCACAAGTCCAAGTTGAAAAAGGCCTTTCAGCAGTAGCCATCGATGGTGACAAGCTATCGATCTAAGGGGAATGACTAGTATAATAAAGGGGTGCCTCAAAATAGAGTAATTTCTATTTTGAGGCACCCCTTCTTTTTGGACGAGTAAGTTTATTTAGTTAATTGGAAAGAACTTTTTAGAGAGACAATTCTATTAAAAATAAGCCGCTCCTGGTTAGAACTCAAGGGATCAACATTAAAGTAACCATGTCTGAAGAATTGAAATTTATCGTGGGGCTTTGAGCCTTTAATATTTGGCTCAACAAAACCTTGAACGATCTCTAAGGACTTGGGATTAATGTGATCTATAAACGAGGATTCATCTTCCTCCTCTTGATCTAAAATCAACGGTTCATATAATCTAAACTCTGCAGGTACAGCCTGAGCCGCATCCACCCAGTGAATCGTCCCTTTGACTTTTCTCCCTGTGAAGCCTGATCCACTCTTGGTTTCCGGATCATAGGTACAATGTAATTCAACGACTTTTCCAGTTTCATCCTTAACTACATTATTGCATTTAATAAAATACGCGTTCTTTAAGCGAACTTCATTCCCTAGGAAAAGTCTATGATACTTGGGGGGCGGATTCTCCATAAAATCCTCTTGCTCAATATAGACTACGCGTGAAAAGGGAATTTGCCGCGTCCCCATTTCTGGATTTTCCGAGTTGTTTTCAGCCTCTAACATCTCCACCTGATCTTCTGGATAATTTGTAATAACCACCTTAAGCGGCTCCAGAACGGCCATCGTTCTCGGGGCCTTAAGCTTTAAATCTTCCCGGATAAAATGCTCAAGCATTTTGCTATCCACAACACTATCCGCTCTGGCAACCCCTATTTCTCGTGCGAAAGCACGTATTGCCTCTGCCGTATACCCTTTGCGCCGAAGCCCTGAGATAGTAGGCATCCTCGGATCGTCCCATCCATCTACGACGTGCTCATCAACCAGTTGCTTAAGCTTTCTCTTACTCATAACCGTATTAGTGATATTTAAACGAGCAAATTCATATTGGTGAGGAACTGTCTCCATTTCACATTCCCGAATGACCCAATCATACAAAGGACGGTGATCCTCAAATTCTAACGTACAAAACGAATGCGTGACTCCTTCTATAGCATCTTCTAACGGATGAGCAAAGTCATACATGGGATAAATACACCACTTGTCTCCGGTATTATGATGGGTCGCATGAGCAATCCGGTAAAGGACAGGGTCCCGCATATTAATGTTTGGTGAAGCCATATCTATCTTAGCTCGTAAGACCTTTTGGCCATCTTTGAATTCACCTTGTCTCATGCGCTCAAACAATGTCAGGTTTTCTTCAACTGACCGATCACGGTAAGGGCTTTTTTGTCCCACTTCTGTCAGCGATCCGCGCATTTTCCGAATTTCCTCGGCGGTCAAATCACAAGCATAGGCTTTTCCTTTTTTAATGAGTAACACTGCTCGATTGTACATTTCCTCAAAGTAATCTGAGGCAAAGAACAAATCATCCCATTCATATCCTAGCCACAAGACATCTTCCTTAATAGATTCTACATATTCCGTATCCTCTTTGGCTGGATTTGTGTCATCAAAGCGCAGATGAGTCTTACCCTTGAATTCATCTGCCAACCCAAAATTCAGGATAATGGATTTGGCATGTCCAATATGTAAATAACCATTGGGCTCCGGTGGGAACCTTGTGATAATGTGATCTGCCTTACCTACTTTTAGGTCCTCGTTAATAATATTCTTGAGAAAATTCGAGGAGGACTTGTTTTCCATCTATTATCAACCTTTCTCGCTTATGATCCCGCTTCTGCCATTTTTACCCTTGCTCTAAATAATACTGCATTCATGGCGAGAGTTCAACTTTTAAGGCATTCTAGGCAAGCTGTCTTTTGGCAAGCTCGGCAAAAATCCCATCCTTCTTAATAAGCTGCTCATAAGTCCCACTCTCGACAATCTTCCCTTGATCCATAACAATAATCTTATTGCAGTTAACAATAGTGCTTAGACGATGTGCAATAACTACTCTAGTAGCCTGGAGCTGGTCAAGGCTTTTACTAACTATGTCCTGGGTACGGTTGTCCAGAGCGCTAGTAGCTTCATCAAAGAAAATTAGTTTTGGTTTCTTGACGATAGCCCGAGCGATCATCAAACGTTGCTTTTGCCCTCCTGAGATTGTCCCTGCACCCTCGCTGATCATGGTATGCATGCCCATAGGCATTTCCTTGATATCGTCCTCAATGCCAACCATCCTAGCTGCTTCCCAAGCGTCCTCTCTTGTGAGGTAAGGGTCGGCGCCTACAATATTGTTGAAGATATCTCCGGACATCAGTTGACCATTTTGCAACACTACCCCCAGTTGCCTGCGTACAGAACGGATATCTACTTTAGACAGATCTTGACCATTATAATAAACCTTCCCTGTCTCGGGTTGTTCAAAGCCCAATAAGACTCTAAACAAGGTTGACTTCCCACAACCAGACGTCCCTACCAAAGCTACATAATCCCCTTCATCAATTTGAAAAGAGACATCTTGCAATACTAAAGGAGCATCTGCTTTATAGCGAAAAGACACATGGCTAACCTCGAGTGAGCCCGTAAGGGGTTTGGGGGTTAGCTTCGTATCATCATATTCAGGTAATGTTTCTAAAATTGGCTTAGCTCTTTGGTATAAAGGGATAACAATATTTGCGCTTATTAAAGACTCCGACAAAGAGACCATCGTAATCATAAACGAAATAAAGGCTGCGTTAAAAGCAATAAACTGACCTGGTGACAAAGCATTAGTGGATGAAGTGAGTGTATAAAAAATTGCCATGCTCGATAGGATGGGAAAAAAAGCATTAAACGTTGAGAGCCAGTTGCCCAATGTCTCTCTCTTAAAGGCTAAGGTTCGCTGTTCTCCAAACTCTTTTGACCATCGATAAAAGGCTCTGTTTTCCGCTCCTGCTACACGGAACTTAGAAATTCCGCCGATGAGCTGTAACATTATGCCGGATAACCTATTAGATATTTCTAACACTTTACGTTCGTAGCGAACTTGCCAGTACCCTAGAGAACCCATAACAAGGATGGCTATGGTAACCAAGATAGCCGCCAAACTTGCTAATTTCACATCATAGTAAAAAAGCAGCGCAAAGGTAAAGATCGAAAAAATACTGGATAGAATCGCATTTAGAGTAACTCCAGAAAGGATCATCCGTATTCGGCTTATACCCATAGCCCGCATTGCTAGTTCTCCCGCAGAAAACTGCTTAAAAAAAGGTACAGGTAAGCTTAGTAAGCGATCCCAGACGGCAGCCTGAATAATACCCTCCATTTTACCTTCCATTCGTAACGTCGCTAGAGAACGGGTGAATTGGAAAAGCATCGTAGCCAAAGCACTAGCTCCTAGAAAAAAAGCGATTTGCAATAACTGGCCTCTTTCTCCTTCAGGAATAATACTATTAAAAAGCACCCCTGTTGCCAGAGGAATAGCAGTACCCAGCATACCTCCTAGAACGCCCATTATGACTATCATGACTAAGTCTTGTTTCCAAGAGCCTTCATACCCTAAAGCTAACAACCCCCGAAGTGTAATCTTCTTAGCGTCAAACGGGCGGTAAAAGATAAAACCAAAATGTTTTACTTTTGACGCTGTTTCTTTGTCCACAGTCTTTTTTATCCCCAACGCAAGGTCATGTAAGATATAGTTCGAAGGGGATGTGGGAATTAAAGCGATGGGTCTATCGTCTTCCTCCATAAAACCCAGGATGGGTCCACCGTCCTGATTATACCATTCCCCATTCAAAGCCACTTCTCTTATCCGGATACGAGAGGCTCTGGCGATATCCTCTAAAGGAGTCTTCGCTTGACTTTCAGGACTACTTGTTGGCGGTGAAACGATCTCGATTTTCATACTTCGACCTACCAAACGGCAAGAGTCTATTAGAAAATCTCCGCTTGCTTCCTCAAGACTGATGCTTTTCTCCTTCTGGTTAATTGAGATTAGCCTGGAGATGGAGCTTACCATCAGTCGATGATGGTATCTCTCTTTTTCTTGAAGACGAATTTTCTCTACCTGATTTTGTCTTTCCCATAGATTAGCCGTCGACCAAAGTACCTGACTATGGAACTTTTCCCTAACTAAAGGGTCGTTTAAATAATCATGCTCCTGGAATAACGGTTCCTGGGTAGAGGCAATTTCCATAGGCAAACAATCGTCAATATTACTAACTTTAGCTAAAGCTTTAAGCCATTGCTCAACTAGCGTTATGACTTCTTCAGACGTTTCATCCTCTAATACCTTTCGAAGTTGCTCAACCTTAAGGCGTATTAGGCGTGAACCGATCAAACCAGAGGCCAGGAACCCTATTTTGTTGGGAAGCCCCTGAGGGGTAACCCCAAAAAGCAACTCTCCTGGCTTTACTTCAAACAAGAATTTTTTTACTCCTGCTTTGCTATCATTAGTTAAGGTCGTTAAGAAAACAGAAATCGTCCCTTGCCCTACGATCCATACATAACTGGCATCCTCTAACATCTGAGGTTTGTTGCCTTCAATAGGTACCTGAGTACCTGCTTGGTTAAAAAAATCCAAAACCTGCATCTAACTCACCTGCTTTATCTAAATTAACCAGTTTGGATCAACTTGGCATAAATTCCATCACGATCCTTTAATGCTTCATGGGTACCTCTTTCGACAATTTTACCTCTCTCCAAAACAATGATTTCGTCACAATCCCGAATGGTACTCAAGCGATGGGCAACTATAATACACGTACAACCACGACGTCGAATAGTCTTATCAATCATTCTTTCTGTAACTGGGTCTAGGGCACTGGTGGCTTCGTCCATGATCATAATCGTTGGATTTTGTACTAAAGCACGGGCTATCTCCAGCCTTTGTCTTTGCCCACCGCTAAAGTTCTTCCCGCTTTCCTCCACTGGATGGTCATAACCCCCAGACCGAGCTGTAATATCATCATGAATGCAGGCCCCTTTGGCGGCGCGTATGATTTCGAATTCCGAGATAGTCTCATCCCACAAGGTTATGTTGTCTCGCAGGGTTCCCTGGAACATACTTATATCCTGATCTACCATGGCCAAGGAATTATTAATAGTCGCTCTCTGATAGGATCTACGTGACTGGCCATCAAAGAGTATCGTTCCGGACCAAGGTCGGTAAATACCAGCAATTGGTTTAGCTACAGTCGATTTCCCGCTCCCGGAACCACCTACGAGAGCTACCCGGGATCCTGGCTTTAAGGATAAACTAAACTCTTCAATTAAGGGAGGCTCTAAGGAACTATACCCAAAGGTTATTTGACTCAGTTCTATATATCCCTCTAGCTTTTGCCCATTATAAGGAGGCCCTCCCCGTTCACCTTCAGTTTCTTGATCTATAGGATATTTTAAGACATCGTCTAAGCGATTCATTTCCCCTTCTACTTCCTGGAGCTCGGACCCTAGCCCTACCATTCCCGTCACCGGACTCATAAAACTGGCCATAAGGCTTTGAAAGGCTACCAGCATACCGATCGTCATTTGCCCTTCCATAATCAAGAACCCGCCCAGTGCTAATACTATGGTGTTATTTATCCCGGTCAGAAAGGTTGGAAAGGCTGTTAAAAATTGAGAAGAAACACCGAGTTCCTGTTCAGAGTTTAGGGCTTTTGCCTGATAACCTGACCACTTGGCAAAGAAGTCCGATTCTGAGCCTGTTGCTTTTAGAGTTTCTATGATTTGTAGTCCTGACATACCGGTACCCACTTGTTTACCTCGGTCTTTTAAGAGCTTTCGGTTCTGATCTACCCTTTTAGCAGAGACAAATTTTAAATATAAACCATTGATAAGAGCGATAGCCAGTCCTACTAGGGCTAAGAGAACGTTATATTGCAACATTAAAGCAAAATAGAAAATAATCATGAGAAGATTTAAGGCTGTGGTGGCGAGTTTTCCTGACATTAGTTTAGCCACCCTGTCATTGCTCTGCATTCTAGAGGTAATATCTCCAGCAAACCGTTGAGAAAAAAACTCTGCCGGCAACCTTAAAATATGCCACCAAAACTGTCCAGAGGTCGTTAGGGCAATTTTGGTCTCCAGTCTGAGCAGATAATACTGTTGCAGCCAAGTTAAAATTCCTCTTAGGCCTGCTGTTAAACCCATCCCTAACATGAGAGGCATGAGCCAGGAATCTCTTCCCCCAAGTAAAATATCGTCCACAAAAACCCTTGCAAATACAGGAATAGCCAAGCCTGGGATTACCAAGGCAAGCCCTACAAGGATTATATAGGCTAAAGCAGTTTCTGAGCCTTTAAGACGTTTTGTTAAAGAAGCGATAAGGCTGGGTTTTTCCTTATCCCTTTGAAATAGGGGCGTAGGTACAAACGTCATGGCTACCCCTGTAAAGGACTGACTAAATTCTTCTTCAGTCACAATCCGCCTGCCTGAACTAGGATCATTTAAAAAGACCTTCCCCTTATGAAACCCTTCTAATACTAAGTAATGATTAAAATTCCAGTGTACAATCAAAGGC
>JADQBO010000115.1 GCA_016278585.1 Desulfosporosinus sp. | reverse complement strand
ACGTCTTGTACGGGTTTACTATGTAGGAGATTGCCCTCTGCTAATGGTTGCTTAACCCCTTGAAAAATAGAATTTTTATTCCCAGCCTGATTTAAGAATGTTTCATTTTTATCACTTTTTGCTTGGAGACTATCCTTAAGAACTCCCTGAGAAAGGTTTGTTCCTTGGACTTGACTTATAATTTGATTAAGTGCTACCAGCAACGAAGATACCTTTGCCTTTAGCTCTCGGTTACCCGTCCCTTGTTCTATTCGTAAAAAATCTAACAACGGTTCAAGATCCTCGTGAATATTTAAATTAGGCTCACCTTTAACGACTTCATCCGCTTTCTGTAACCACTCTTGTACTGCCCCTATGATAACCTGTTGAAAACCTTCGACCCCTCTACTTGGACTGTTGGCATTTCCAAGACTAGTTCCACGTTCCAAAACCAAGGTAGCTCCTCCTGGAGGAGAATCCGCGATTTGTCCAAAACGTGCCGGCTCCGTCCCATTCGTTCCCTTTAACCAGTCTTGAACCGCCCTTGTAATAACTTGTTGGAGGTCTTCGGCCCCTCTACTTGAGCTGATAGAGTTTCCAAGTATACTTCCGTGTTCCAAAACCGATGCAGCTTCCTTTAGAGCAGAATCTACAATTTGTCCAGAACGTACTGTCTCTGTCTCATTCGTTCCCTTTAACCAGTCTTGTACTGCCCTTGTAATAACTTGTTGAGGATCTTCGACCCCTCCACTTGAACGGATGGAATTGCCAATAATGCGTTCTATAACTAATGAAGTTTCGTTCAAAACTTCCCCAGAAGGTGCAGACTCATCCATTCCCTTCATCCCGTCTTGTACTGCCTTTGTCAGAACCTGCTGAAGATCTTCAACACTTAAGTGAGCTACTCCTTGTCCATGATTACTTTGACCACCGATCACTTGACCACTGGCTACCTGAGCATTACGGATAACGTCATCGGTTACCGTTAACCAACCCTGTATAAGTTTGATCATTTCCTGAGGTTCACTGACTCCACGTTCCATGACTAATGATGCACCTTCTGGAGATGAGTCTGTAATTTGTCCAGAGAGTGCCACTAAAAGATTTGCAATAACCTGTCTATATTGATCCAACTCCGTAATTCCGGGGTTATTTCCCTGAGGCATCCGCAACGTTAGTTGTGACATCATTTCTTTAGCGGAAAATACCTCATTTAAGTCCAGAGAAAGCCTATTCGACATGACTGTCTTTAGATTGTTGTCTGCAAATAATCCCTCTCCAGTTCCCTGATTAACACCGTTTCCGGAATTGGCCTCCTTGCCTGCCGGAAGATCACTTAAAACTATTGGCTGGAAAAAAAATGGAAGTGCAAATTGACCGTATCCTAAACTATTACCATAACTATCCGGATTCTGTCCCACTTCCAAAGCTTGACCACCTTTTGAGGTTTGTCCAATCGGATCTGCGTTGATATTCGTCAAACCACTGAGCATCGCTGCAAATTCTGCAGTTGCGTTTTCTAGGCTGTCTATCGCATTTTTCCCCTTTAAGTTTAAAGTTCTATTCAAGCCACTTCCAACTTTCAGGGAATCCGAAAGGACATCAATACCTGGCATCCACGTCACCTCCTACTTTGGGTTCTAAAAAGTATATCGACAAAGTCCCAGTAAAACATTAGGTTTAGGACAATATTTTCAAAATAAGTTCTTTTTCTGTCTGCTAAGCCTTCCCCTAAGCCGCAAAATAGCTTGGGAATGAAGTTGGGAAATTCTAGACTCCGAAAGCTTTAGGATTGCCGCAATTTCTTTTAATGTCAATTCTTCCTGATAATAAAGCGCTACCACCAATTTTTCTTTATCCGGTAATTTTTCGACTGCTACCGCAAGAATCTGTTTTTGTTCCTCTTTTTCAACCGTTTGATATGCTTCCTGAGCTTCGGGATCAACGAGCAGATTAAGGGGCGTTCCACTATTATCCCCATCATTATCCACCATGAGTTCATCAAACGAAGTTAGCGTTAGAATCTGAGCCTGAGCTAAAATACTTTCAATTTCCGAAACATCTACTTGGAGCAATTCCGCGACTTCAGCCACTGTAACCGCCCGCCCAAGGCGGTATTCCAACTCAGCGAAACCATCCTGAACCCGCTTTACTTTCTGTCTGGCTGAATGAGGAACCCAATCCATGGTTCGAAGTCCATCAATCATAGCTCCACGAATACGAATCGAGGCATACGTTTCAAATTTAAACCCCCGCGCCGCTTCAAACCGTTCTAGAGAATCGAGTAACCCAAAGACACCATAACCAATTATATCATTCTCGTCGACATGAGGTGGAAGAGACATCACTAATCGACCTGCAATGCGCTTGACCAATGGTAAATATTGTTCAATCTGATCTTGACTCCACGCTCCACGCGAAGCGGATTCATAGGCGTTCGGTACCATGTATTACTCACCTCCGTTTTCGTAGTTAGATATTCGTCGTTCGAAGTTCGAACTTCGGGTATGTAACCGTAGTCCTCATAATCAAGGTTCGTAGTTCGAACCTCGGGCATGTAATCGTTGTCCGCGTAATCGTAGGTAGCGATTCGGCCCTTTTTTATCTAGTCTAAGGTTGGTATGGTTAGTCCTTCGAACCACGAATATCGAATATCGAATATCGAATATCGAACCACGATTAGTCCCAGCCCATTCGCCGCACAATCTCTGCTTGTCGCTCACTATCGGGCAATCCTGAGCTTAAATTTTGGTCAACTTGTCCAGGAAATCGAGAATCTGGAACCTGTAGTTTTTGGGGTTCAACGTCATCATCACCTACTGAAAAATCAATCACTCCCCCAGGTCCTGTTTCGGAATCGAAGGGCAGGTTCTGATCAGTTTGCAATGAAGTCTTTTCAAACAATCTTAAGCTTCCAACCATTAAGAGATACATAACTCCAAAGGACACCCCAGCTCGAATCACTAAGTCTAAAATCCTTAGCTCATTGAGCCAACTAAGTAATACGACGATTATCATAGTAATAGCAGAAAGGCGCATAGCCCAAACCTGACACAGCTCCCTGTATTCGACGACCATCAAACCACCTTTTCTCCATGATTAATTGTTCGTATGCGTAATTGCCCTGTCCCAACATCAAAATGAATGGTGCGCCCAAAACTCCCGCCAACATCCGCTATCAAAAGAGGAATCCCGTGTTTCTTAAGTTCCTGTTCCACCGCTTCGGCATTACGATCCCCAATTTTAAGGACTGGGGGTTTTCCCGGAAAGGAAAACATCTGAGCACCACCTGCCATTTTAGCCTTTAGACGAGATTTATTGGCACCCATACCCAGAATCCCTTTAAGCAATAAAACCAACGCCGTATCAGCGTATTTAGCTGGATTCCCCCCTAGACTTCCGTTAGCTGTCGGTAGCATAATATGGGCCATTCCACCGACTTTTAGAACGGGATCGTGGATGCAAATCCCAATACAAGATCCTAAACCAGCCGTTAACAATAGGTCTGGTGCAGTGGCGGTTTTATAATCAGCCATTCCAACGGTAATTACTCCATTCATAATCCCATGGCCCCTAACAGTTTTTTCAAGGATCCATCCTCCGGCAAAAAGATGAATTGGCCTTCAATCTTTGGTATGCCAGTGATTCGTGTGTCAATAAACAACACCGTATCCTCAAGTACCCCTTCTTCAAGAAAGATGGCATCCAGACTCGCCCCAATCATATCCACCGCTAAAGCCGGTACAGAAGGCTGGAGGGGAATACCCGAAAATTGGGTTAAGGCAATAAGGAAGGAGCTTACCAATATATTACCAACTTCTTTCAAAGCCGATTGTGCCATCTCATCCATATAAAGATCCATAGGATCATTCGTTCCAAACAAAGCTTTAACCACGATTTCAGCACTTTCCACGGGAAAGAAAAAAACAGCTTTTCCCGGAGCCTCCCCTTCAACTTTCACATAGATAACAGCTTGAGGCGTATCAAGTTGTCCCACAATCGCTGAAAGCTTTTCAAAGGGGACTGCCCAAACTTCCGGTACGGACATGTCAATTCGTCGTTGTAAAAGAGTAGACAAAGCTGTCGCCGCATGTCCAGATCCAATGTTTCCTATTTCGCGCAAGGCGTCTAGTTGGAATTGTGTAATTTCCATTTATACCAAACCTTTCTTACGCATAGCCCTTTGAATATCAAAGACACAGCGAATAATTTTATCACGGTCTCGTTCCGAAATCTCATGAAATTCAGACGAAATACTATATAATTTAGATTCCTCAACTCGTACAGAACGGACAACACGAACAGGAGTCTGTAGTTCTTCATTTGGCAAGGATATTTGAGCAAAAAGTAATGACTTATTATCCACTCGTACCTTTGTGGTAAAGCGCATTCCTCCACCGCTTACATCAAGCATGGTCGCTTTATAAAGATCACTGAGCCCTTCGCGGGTCACCATTCGAAACATAATTGGAAATAAGGCCGGCACTCGAACAAAGTTACGACGTTGTACCTTGGCAACAGTATCTGGCAATTCCAAGACAAACATGGGGACGGGGACTGCAATTCTTTGCATAATTATCCCCTCAAAGGAATAAACAGCGACTTCATCACAAAACGTTATTTTCACCTTTGTTCCCTCGCGTAAGGGAACTAGCTCACCTTGGTCAAACGGAGCGCCAATCGAAAGGAGTCTTTCTCCTACTTCTTCAATACGGGTTCGATAGTGTCCTATATATTCGCCTTCCTCAACGGTTAGTTCCACCGCCAATCCAAGTAAAAGTTTCTTCTTATACGACATGTCTTCACCCCCTTTATCGAAGTCCGAAGTTCTTCATTCGATTTCTTAATTTTAGTGCACTATTTATCGTTAAAGCGCCTTGAAAAATTCAGCTTAACACTCAGATGTTTTCGGAAACATTAGTATGTTTTACGCCAATGCATCGTTCTTTAAAACGATTGCAGCAACTTGCTTAAGAAACCTCTAACGCCTCCCGCTTGCCGAGGCGGACTAAGATAAATTCCTGAGACTTTACCAGCAATCCACTGAATGCATCGATACGCTGAGCTATCTGGATAACTTATTCCCAAAGGGTTCTGCTGCATAACTGAGCGTCCCACGAGTGGGTCATCATAAACCCATCCCATAAAGTTAAGCGTACCGTCTAAAAATTTACGCACGGCAGTTTCTAATCGTTTAAAGGTCGCTAAGGCATCTGTTTCAGTTCGCACCCGGTTAATCACCAAATGGATTGGAACTTCACCAGCTTCTCTCCTTAAGGATTTAAGCAAACCATATGCGTCGGTTAGCGCTGTCGGTTCCGGCGTTGTCACCATTATAATATCGTCCGCGGCCTGTAAAAAATTTGTGACTGTATGCCCTAGTCCCGCACCCGTATCAATAATCAACAGATCCGTTATCTTTTCTAAACGCCCAAGATTGGCTATGACATTCTTTAGCTTATCCCGGTCTAAATTAGCAAGTCTCTGTACCCCTGATCCGCCAGGAATAATTCCTATTCCCCGAGGACCTATCAGTAAGATGTCTTCCATAGTCTTTTCTCCAGATAGTAAATGCTCGATCGTATACCTTGCCGTTAATCCAAAGGCGATATCTACGTTCGCAAGACCTAGATCTCCGTCAAGAATGATAACCCGTTGTCCATATTCAGCTAAAGCGAGTGCTAGGTTAACCGTGAAACTGGTTTTTCCTACTCCTCCTTTACCACTGGTGACTGCGATGACCCTCATTTTACTCTGTTTATAGTTTTTACGAGAGGCTAAATCGCGCAGACCGCTCGCTTGATCACGCATGGGGCATCTCCTCCCCGATCACATAACGTGCCAAACGGTAGGGTGTCGCTGCCTCTATGTCATCGGGGACGTTCTGTCCGTTTGTCAGATAGGCGGTGGGGAGTGTCGTCTGACCCAAGAGATTTAGAATAGACCCTGCACTTCCGGTCTCGTCCAATTTTGTAAAGATTAGATGAGTTGTTAAGTCTTCAAAGCGTTGGTAAATCCGGTGCTGATCGGTAGTTTGTGTAGTTGCGCTCATAACAAGCATTGTGAAATCCGGTTGAGCCTCAGCTAAGAAAGCACGCAATTCAGACATATGTATGTCATGTTGAGGGCTACGACCGGCAGTATCAATGAAAATAAGTTCTTTATCTACATGTAGACTCAAAGCCTCATTTAACCCCGCCGGTGTCATGACAACTTCAACAGGTACCCCAATAATTTCTCCAAACGTTTTTAGTTGCTCTACTGCGGCAACCCGATAGGTATCCGCCGTAATTAAAGCAACCTTACGCTTATCGACAATACTAAACCCCGCTGCCAGCTTACCAATCGTTGTTGTTTTTCCTACCCCAGTTGGTCCAATCAAGGCGACAATCCTAGGCTTATCTATCCCAGGTTGAATAAGCCCAATTTGCCCACATATTTGACGGACATTCGCTTCTAGCCGAGCCAAAACTTGAGAATCATCGGCCCATCCTTCTGACGGTAATGTTTGTTGTACATGAGCCATTAAGCGTTTGACCAAGTCCTCACTGATTCCTCTATTCAGTAAATGATCTACCCACTTTTGAAGGACGGCTGGCCAAACGGTTTTTTCCTCCCCAACGGTTTGTTTATTTATTTGCTTATTCATTTGCTCTAGTAACAAACGCATAGACTTAATTTCCCCTTGAAGGTCCTCCGGTTGATCAATAGCAACAGGTCCCTGCTTCGTTAACGGGGGTTTTGTTCCTTCAACATCGCGAGCATATTTTGAGGGCGTCGTTTTCTGTGCAGCAACGGGTATTTCTTCAATGGCTGCCGTGATCTCAACTTTCTTTTTGCCAAATAAACCAAAGAAACCGCCATCACTAAATTCTCTAGTTTGAAGGATAACCGCTTCTGACCCCAGTTCCCGTTTCACTTTTCCCATAGTTTCTGATACATTATCTCCCACAAATCGTCTAACTCGCAAGATCCATCCCCACCATTCCTACAGCTTGAACTTGTACTCCTTGAACCAGTTCGTTATATGAAAGCACTAACAGTTGAGGTAATTGACGCTCCGTAACCCGCTTTAAATTAATTCTCACCAGGGGAGCACAAACAATGACTGGGGTGAACCCTTTCAGAACAACCTTTTCGACCTCGCGGGTGAGATTTTGCATAAGCACCTGCAACACCTTCGGATCTAGTGCTAAATAAGTGCCATAATCAGAGGTTTGAATACTGTCCAGAATTTGCTGTTCAATCTGTGGATCTAAGGTCATTACGGGTAAGCTCTTATCTTTCCCCAGCAGCGGTTGTAAAATCTGTCGTGCTAAGGCCTGACGGACATGCTCTGTCAAACGATCGACATCCTTTATGCCGTGGGCATAATCGGCCAGAGTTTCAAGAATTGATACCATGTCCCTAATAGAAACCCTTTCGCGCAGCAAGTTTGAGAGCACCTTCTGAACTTGACCAAGGCTGAGTATATC
>JADQBO010000066.1 GCA_016278585.1 Desulfosporosinus sp. | reverse complement strand
CGACTTTATGCGACCTATATGCCATCACCGTTTCTTTCTCTGCTTATTGACGATTGTATTGCTAAGGGCCAAGATTATAATGACGGTGGCGCTCGATATAACACGAATTATGTACAAGGGGTTGGCTTAGGGAGTTTAACCGACATGTTATCAGGCATAAAGTATCATGTCTTTGAACAGAAACATCTTACCTTAGAGCAGTTGCTCAGAGCTTTAGATGATAATTTTATAGGGCACGAAGGAGTACGTCAGCTGCTGATTAATAAGACACCTCACTTTGGGAATGATCAGGACTATGCAGACGAGGTAATGGTCGATATTTTTAATGCCTACTATAGTGAAGTGAATGGTAGGATCAATACCAAGGGCGGTGTTTATCGGATCAATATGCTGCCAACGACTTGCCATGTTTATTTCGGCTCTGTCATAGGTGCTACAGCAGAGGGACGCAAGGCTTGGGAACCGCTTTCCGAAGGGATTTCTCCAGTCCAAGGAATGGACCTTCAAGGTCCAACGGCAGTTATTAAATCCGCATCTAAACTGGATCACGCACGGACTGGGGGCACTTTATTAAATCTAAAGTTCACTCCTCAAGTCCTTGAGGGAGAAGAGGGACTTAATAAATTAACTCAGTTGGTCCGTTCCTACTTTAGATTGGGAGGCCACCATATTCAGTTCAATGTGGTAAATGCCAAGACCTTGAGGGCTGCTCAGGCTGAGCCAGAAAAATATCGGGATTTGATCGTCCGAGTGGCTGGGTATAGTGATTATTTCTGTGATTTAAGTGAGGCTTTACAGGAAGAAATTATCACCCGGACGGAACATACCGCATTCTAGCTAAAGCTCTCTTAACTTAACTTCACGGTGTCAGGGGTGTCAGGGGGACGGGGTTGTTGACAACATATTTAAATTTTCTAACTCTTGTTGAGATACTCTGTAAAACGAAGAGGAGATATTTTTAAATGTAATTGTAAAAAGCTCCTTGTTAGAGTAAGATATTAAATAAGAAGTATTGCAAAAAAGACATCTGGCTTTTTCAGATGAACACAAGGGGTATTCCGCATTTAGGAGCTGGGTAGTACAAAGGGGGGGGAACTGGTGAAACGACAAATAAGTAAAGCAAACTTCTCCTTAGTCAGTAAGGAACTAGACCATTTTGAAAGTACTGGTTATATCACGGGGGAGCAAAAGACTGGAATCTTAGAGAATTATGAAATAACGGGTGGTCTTAACTTCATTCGAGTGGTGGTTACAATTGGTGCGATTTTGGTTGGTCTCGGTATTTTAAGCTTTATCGCCAGTAACTGGGATGGAATCAGTCATCTTGTTAAATTACTTATTATTTTTGGAGTTTTCGCTGGGGTAAATTTTGCTGGATATAGGCTTTCTGAAAATAATCCCAAGACCGGACGAAGTTTCATTTACTTAGGGACACTGGTTTACGGAGCAGGTATCTTTCTTATCGGCCAAATGTATAATTTCGGTGGGGACTTTCCTACAGCGTTTCTGCTTTGGTCTTTAGGAGTGCTTCCAATGGCTTTTCAGCTTAAGGATAAGTACCTAATGCTTTTCGCAAACATCTTATTCGGAGTCTACCTTTTAGGCTCATTTGATCAGGGTTTCCCTTATGCCGGTTGGGTTGGGGTACCTATAGTTTACTTCGCTTTTAAGTACTTTGATAAGTCAAGACTCCTTTTGTTCTTTGCTAATCTAACAAGCCTAAGCTTTATCTTGCAACTCACCCTAAGGTATGAAGTGGAGGGTTTATATGTAGCCTTACTCTTTTTCTGCATAGGACTTCTTATGTATGGAGTTAAACATAACTTAGAACCCGATATTTTTCGAGTGCAGGGTAACGTTTTATTTGGGGTAACAGGCGTAATTTTGACCATCCCTGATATCTGGGAGGTTCTAATTAGTATTCAATCCACACGTTTAGTGAGCATCCTCTTTGCCCTCGCTTTTGTAGGCTTGTTGTTTGTACTTATTCGTAAGGGAAGTCTTATAAGTCTCATCTTTGTATGTATTACTATCTTCCGATATTATACGGATACCTTTGCCTTTTTACCTAAATCACTGTTCTTTATTGTGGGAGGCCTGCTACTATTGGCCTTCGGTTTTTACTTTGAACGTATGATCAAAACAAAAGGGGGGACATTGGCATGACTAAGACTAAAATGTTCTTACTAGCCGTGGCGATTCCCTTGCTAATCCTGCTGGCAATGACCATAAAACCTCAAATAACCCTTCTCTTCGGACAGGAGATCGTCTTGGAAACAAAGGCCTATGATCCAACAGATTTGTTCAGGGGAGATTACGTTTCAATAAACTTTGCAATATCAGACATACCGAAGTCTAAAGTGACCCTTCCACCTAACGAGATATATAATAAGAATCTCTATGTGAGTCTAAAACAAGAGGGCAAGTTTCACGTGGTGGACCAGGTTAGTGAGTCGAAACCAAAACAAGGGGTCTATCTGAAAGGAAAGTTCAGAGAGGCATTTAATGAGTTTGGCGAAGTAGCTAATTACAGAGTCGATTACAGTTTGGATAAGTATTTCGTGGAACAGGGTAGTGGCAAGGATCTTGAACAGGAGTCCTTTAAGGGAGGACTTATAGGAACCGTGAAAGTTCTCGGTGGGTATGGAGTTCTAACGGGAATCAAAACGCGCTAGGGAAGAAATGATGTGCAAATCCGAAAACAATTTTCACGCCATATTCCTCTATATATCAAGGGTATGAAACATATCATCCTTACTAATTGGCCCCGTTTTGGCAGACCAAATCGGGGCTATTTATAATATTCTTATTTCCAGTAGAAGCAAAAGGTTGTGGACTATGTTAGTAAAAAATTATATTCGGTGTGAATTTAAGTGTGATTTTATTACATTAGTAGGATAATGTGAACAAGGAAAAATAGAGGAAATGTCTAATGAGTTTCAGCCCCCTAGGCTTTATGATTCTTCTTTCCCTGAAACATTTAACTTATCAGTTCCCTGGATACTAGTCTGGTAAACTAGAAAGAGCTCCTTTGTTGCAGACAATTACCAAAATATCTCCTTCATCAACGACCTCACTCGCCCCAGGAGCAATAACAATCTGATCTGCGCTTTTTTTGATCGCCAATACATTAATTTTATAAACTGCTCGTAAATTTAACTTTCCGAGAGTTTTGTTCACAAACTTAGCGGGAGTAATTATCTCAAAAATGCTAAAGTCTAAGGACAATTCGATAAAATCCATTACATTTGTTCTAATTAGGTTGTTGGCTAGGCGTATCCCCATATCTTGTTCCGGATACACAATTTTATCTGCCCCAATCCGTTCTAGCACCTTTCCATGTTGGACCGATTGGGCTTTTGTAACAACCATGGGTATTCCCATTTCTTTGAGCATCAAGGTGATTAGGATATTTGCTTCAAGATCATCCCCAATTGCTACGATCGCAACATCGAAATTTCTCACCCCTAAAGCTCGGAGGGTTACCTCCTCACGGGCATCGGCCTGTACTGCTTTGGTTACATCATTAATTATATCCTGGACGGCATGCTCGTTCTTATCCATTGCTAAAACATCATGGCCTAAAGCATTGAGAGTTTTAGCTACACTGGTTCCGAATCGCCCTAAGCCAATAACCACAAATTGTTTGCGCATGAATTTCTCCTCCTATCCGATCATAATTCGTTCATCTGGATATTTAATGTGGGCTTCTTGTTTATCTCTTTTTTGGGATAGTACAAAGGCCAAGGTTAGCGGTCCCAATCGCCCAATAAACATCGTTAAAATAATCGCCATTTTACCGACTTCGGAAAGGGTTGGCGTAATTCCGAGCGAAAGGCCAACTGTTCCAAAGGCGGAGGTTACTTCGAAAAATACTGTCATTAAGTCTGAGTTTTCCGTATGTGAAAGGATCGATAATATTACAAAGACTAAGAAGAGGGCTGAAGTCGTCACTGCCCAAGCTTTCTGAATGACGTCCTTAGGCAAGGTTCGCCCCTGGAGGACGACATAAGGATTACTGCGATAGGTACTTAGCACCGATAAAGCGATGGCTATAAAGGTGGTTGTTTTAATCCCTCCGCCCGTTCCCCCGGGAGAAGCTCCAATGAACATCAGTACGATCATGGAGAGTAATGTTGTGTCATATAGGCCCGCTAGATTGAGGGTGTTAAAACCAGCAGTCCGAGTAGTAGCTGATTGAAATAAGGAAGCTAGAACCTTAGTCTTTATAGGGAGTGGCCCTAAGGTATCTGGATTTGCAAATTCCATTATTAAAATAATCACGGTTCCTAATAAGATCAAGGCTCCGGAGACCAGTAGCACTATTTTAGTATGCAGACTAAACTTTTTCCGATGGGCCAGCAGATCTGCCATGACAAGAAAGCCCAAGCCTCCGGAAATAAACAAAAGCATGATTACCAGATTAACGACGGGATCTCCCACGAAGGCAGTAAGACTAGAGAAATTACCCATGAGATCAAAACCCGCGTTATTAAACGCTGAAACAGAATGAAAGAGACCATAATAGAGCGCTTTACTCCAGCCAAAATCTGAATACCAGCGCAAAGTTAGAATTAGAGTACCAATCGCTTCAAAAGCAAAAGAAATTACGAGGACAGACTTCGTTAAGCGAACGATCCCTTCGACTGAAACCTGATTAAGTGCCTCTTGCAACAACAATCGTTCCTTAAGGGTAATTTTCTTCCCTAATATCATGGCAAACAGGGTAGCAAAGGTCATAAAACCGAGTCCGCCAATTTGAATCAAGATCAGAATAACCCATTGTCCGAAGTGTGTAAAAGTCGTCGCAGTATCTACAACAACTAAGCCAGTAACACAAACGGCTGAGGTAGCAGTAAAGAGGGCATTCAAAAAGGATAACCCCATCTCATCCTGAGTTGCTTGGGGTAAGGTAAGTAAAAGCGCCCCAACTAGAATAACAACAGCAAATCCCAAAACTAAAACACGAGACGGTGTCATATTTTTTTCTATTGCGTCCAATTCCTTTCCCCTCCAAGGTCAATGCCATCTCATTAATTCTGTAAATGGTCATCTTACACGCTTATTGAGCTATAATAAACGATATCCTACCCCAGGTTCGGTAATAATATGCCGTGGGCGGGAAGGGTCAAGCTCCAACTTTCGCCTGATTTGACCGATATACACTCGTAAATACTGGACTTCCTTCTCATAAGAAGGCCCCCATACTGTGCGAAGTAAACAACTGTGAGTCATCACTTTCCCGGCATTGATCGCCAGGTTTTTTACAATCTCATATTCCGTTAAGGTAAGCTTTATCTCGTGAGCATTCAATATAACCCGATGGTGTAATAGGTCAATGATCAAGTCTTCAAAATATAAGATCGGCTGTTCCTCAACCCCTATCGTATGACGCATTGCTGCTCGAATGCGAGCCAATAATTCACCCATACCAAAGGGTTTTGTCAAATAATCATTCGCGCCCAAGTCCAAGGCGGTAATTTTGTCACTCTCTTGTTCCTTGACCGAAAGAATGATAATTGGGACATTTGACCATTCTCGCAACTGATGAACAACGTCTAAGCCATCAAGATCAGGTAACCCTAAATCTAAGACAACTAAGTTAGGGCTGTACATGGCAACTGCCTCAAGACCTTCTCTGCCAGTCTTGGCGTCTTTGACGTGATATCCATGGCTAGTTAAGGCTACCCGCAGAAATCTCCGAATCTGTGTGTCGTCATCAATAATCAAAATTCGTTGACTCTTATCTTCCACTTTTATTCTTCCTCACTCATCTCAGGTACTATGCCTAAGGATTGTTCTGTTAACGGTAAGGTAAACGTGATTGTCACACCGCCAAGCTTATTGTTTTCAGCCCAAATATTCCCACCATGGGCTTCAATAAAGCCTTTACATATAGCTAAACCGAGCCCAGTGCCACTTACTTGGAGGGGGGAAGTAAGTCGATAAAACTTATCAAAGACTTTACTTAAATCTGCCACAGGAATGCCATGCCCACGATTGGCCACTGTGACTTCTAGCTGCTTTCCATGTTGCTGGATGGAGATCGTGATTTTACTCGCTGCTTCGGAGTATTTAAGGGCATTGTCCAGCAAATTAATCAAGACCTGTTCGATCAAAATTCCATCGGCTTGGACTAAGTCTAAGTCTTCCTGGATCTCAATGTCCAGGGGCCGGCGAGTTAAGGTGTTTCCCAGTCGATTAATGGCTACTCCAAGGATATCTTGGAGATCGCACCATTCTTTATGGAGTCCAAGCATGCCGCTTTCAAGCCGTGCCATATCTAGTAAGTTACTGATAAATCGATTCATCCGTTCAGCACCATGTTGAATTGTAATGAGCAACTCTTTTCGTGCCTCTGGGCTATAGACAAGATTTTCATCTTCCAGAAGCCCTGTAACTGCACCGATAATGGAAGCGAGGGGTGTCCTTAAATCGTGGGAGAGTGAGTTGAAAAGCGCCGTGCGTAATCGTTCAGATTCAGCTAAGGTGTGGGACTGTCTGGCTTGTTCCGCTAATTTGACTTGATTGATGGCCATAGCAGCTAACCCCGCAAAGGCCTCTAATAAGTGAATTCGATTAGGGTCAAATTGCGATTTACGCTCATTGCTATAAATTCCAAGAACTCCTTGAGTTCCTTGTTCTGTACTTAGTGGCAAATATAGGGCCTTAGCAGTGCCCAAGGTCTCGGTTCCAATTCCAGCTTTTAGTCCCCTTTCGTAGACCCAGGTGGCTACTGAAAGTTCACATTTATCTAGGGAATTGTTAAGCCCAGAGTCCTTTCTCAGTACCAGTTGGGCCTTTTCATTGGGTAAAAGCAACATAACTTGTCCCTCTAACGTTTCAGAAACATTACTAACAATACAATCTAAAACCGCATCTAGGTTATCGACTGCAACGATATCCCGGCTTAGAGAATAAAGTGCTGAAATGGTATTCTCCCGCTGTCGAGAATAATTCACCTGTTTTCTTAATCGATCCGATAGAGTTCCCGTAATCAAACCCGCCAACATGAAAATAGCAAAGCTGATTAGATAACGGAGATCAGCAACGGTAAATTTAAAAAATGGAGGGACAAAAAAAAGATCAAAGGCGATTGTCCCCATTAACGCAGTGACAATGGCGGGAAGGGTTCCCCAGAGGGCGGCACTTATTAGAATAGGTAGAAGATAGAGCAAAGCAATATTAACCAGCCCTAGAAACGGATCTATCAAGGTAAAAACTAAGGTCATGACAATAACCATCACAATTGACACTAAATAAGGAACTATTTCCGGAGAATACCACCGTTGAACTTTTGTTCCTACTTCTTCCCCAACCTTCACTGGCTGAATTTGAATGGGTCCTGTCTCTTGTTGTCGTCCAGGGATAACATAAATACTAAATCCCTGGCTTTGCCGAATCACTTTGTCCACGACCGATCCGTGGAGTATCTCCCAAAAGCGCGTATGCTCTGGTTTCCCAATAATTATCTGGGAAACATAGCGT
>JADQBO010000420.1 GCA_016278585.1 Desulfosporosinus sp. | reverse complement strand
ATGACTATGAGGTGGTTTGAAGATACAGTCGGTTTGACGCTTACAAACTAATAGCTACTAATATAAATGAGAACTCATAACTGGATTTTTGAATGATATAAGCAAAATCAAAATATTTAAAAGGCGTAAGGTAACGTAAAGCATCATCTCCCGTTGTTGAAACCAAAGCCCCAACGATAAAGAAGGTGAATACTGTACCTAACGATATGGGAAGCACTGATTTAATTTTTGGAAATACTAAAGAAACTATGATTCCCAAGACTAGGAAAATCAGTTGCAGAAAAAATAATGTCAGAGAAAGCAACCAAAATATTTTGATACTATACTCTCTAGGTTCTACCAGGGAGGCCATCATACTTGACACTCCTAAATAAACTACATTTGTAAGCACTAATAAAGTGAAAGCAGCCAAAAGCTTAGAAGTCATTATGTTTGCACGGGTGACAGGTTTCGTTAAAAGGAAATCTGCTGTTTTTTGACGTACTTCTTTAGATACGATGGAGGTGCCTAAAATCATTGCCTGAATTGCTCCAATAAGCGAAATGTACAAAAAGATATACGAATAAAAACCTAGAATTGAACCTATGTTTACCACGGAAAGTCCTAAAGCCATTCTTATTCCTTCCGGAAAACCCTCCATTAATTCTTTGAAGGCTTCGGCTTCCCCTGAAATAGAGGGAAACATTGAAAGGAGAAGAATCGTTAAACCTACCAATGCCAATGTCCAGATAATTGTAAATTTCCTAAAAGCCTTTAATTCGTGGATAAACATATTCATAGCTTTTAGCCTTCCTTTTCATAGTAATGCAAAAATATTTCTTCAAGATCAGGCTCTTCTATCCAGACGTTAGCAATTTCTATCTCCGAAATCCTTTTCAGGATTGAATTAATATTGCCTCTAAATAAAAAGCTGATCATGGTTTGTTTGCCTTCTAGATTACTCACTCCGTCAATATTAAAGAAATTCAGATCAAGCTTCGAAGTTGTTTGAACTTTAATTTTTTTATAATTGTTTTCTTGTAAGTTACTAATCTTTTCAAGCTGTATAAGTTTACCTTCTTTAATAATGGCAACACGATCACACAACCTCTGAACCTCGCCCAAAATATGAGACGAAAATAGGATTGTCGCACCTTTACTATTCTCTACGTGTAATAGATCAAAGAATTTTTGCTGCATTAGAGGATCTAATCCACTAGTAGGTTCATCAAGGATGATTAGTTTTGGCTCATGAAGCAGTCCCTGGACAATTCCGACTTTCTTTTTATTTCCGAAGGACAAATCATCTATCTTTCTATTAAGATTAAGATCCATGATCTCAGCTAACTCTTTTATTCTTTTACTACAATCTTTACTATAAAAGCTGGCTGAATAGTTTAAAAGATCGATCACTTTCATCTTATCATAATAGAAAACTTCTGACGGGAGGTATCCTATATTCTTTTTAATTTCCGGTCCATGCGTTATACTGTCCTTCCCGAATAATTTAGCGCTACCACTCGTGGGATATATTAATCCTAAAATAGTACGAAGAGTCGTAGACTTTCCTGCCCCGTTAGGGCCAATAAAGCCAAAAACTTCTTTATCTTCAACATTAAAACTTACATCAATAATCCCCCGCTCCTTGCCGTAATACTTAGTCAAATTATTTATTTCTATAACGTTCATTAGGCATCACCTCCTTCATTGAAAAAACCCTGTGAGACCCATGATTGATTCAGCACCGCACCCGGGACAAATGTAATTGTAATTTGGTATTTGCATCTCAATAGACTCAATATCATTATCACTAAAATCATTGATCTTATCCTGACCTTTACGTTTTAATGTTTCCGTGTCCCAAGCTATACTACTATATTCAATACTACATTTCGGACATTTATAGTTCATAAAAGTACCCCCCCTTGTAATGTCATCTTGCTTATTATTTTCTTAAAGCGTAAATATATCCTATCTCCTTCAAAGAAGATTAAAACGGTTTCTACCCTTTTCACTAGACACGGACGGTTTTTATTAGCTTAGACGTGGAAGGAATTGAACCGTTGGATAAGGATTATAAAAAGAACAGACATCGATTATATTTTTGCGAGATTCTATTTTGTGTCAAGTAAAGTGGGAAAGAATATTATGTAATATAATGGAAGGAGGGTGGGCCAATGTTATTATTTGGTGCTGGTATCGCTATCGTAACTATTGCTACTCTTATGCTTATTGCTATAGGTCTTGTATTCTAGGATAATTGAATATGACCAGGCTATTAATGCCTGGTCTTACTAGGTAAAGTGCTGACAGCCCCTATCCATAACTTGAAAACTACTACAGAACAAAGTAATCAATCTAAGGGAGGATGTTTTTTCTATAACACTTCGGTGGACACTAACTAAATATTCAGGGAGCAATTTTACTGTCTCGGCCGGCCTCTCCAGTCGCAATAAAGCTAATAATCGTAATAAAACACGAACTAAAACTAAGGATGTGCTCAAATGGAGTGGGATATTACAGCAAAAGAATTAAGTAACGTTAGGGTCACATCTAATGGAGAAAATGAACTGGTCAGCATAAAGGGAAATTCTAATAAAATAAAGTGTATAGGTGTGGGAACGGATGCTGCAGTGTTTCGTTTTGTACATATGCCGCACTATGCTTTCAAAGTGTTTAGTCATGACAAACTTCGAACGTTAGAAATAGAGACTGAGGTTTATTTGAAAATCGGACATTCAGAGTTTTTTCCAAAGTATTATGGCAGAGGATTTAATTTCTTGGTAATCAGTTATGAAAAGGGAGTAACCCTGTACGATTGTTTGTTAAAAGGCATTCATATACCAAAACAGGTTATTCTAGATGTAGATAATGCACGAAACTATATCTTAAAATTAGGACTAAATCCAAGAGATATTCATTTAAAAAACATTCTTCTCCACGAGGGTAGAGCTAAACTTCTTGATGTCTCCGAATATATGAAACAAGGAAACGATTGCAGGTGGGAATACTTAAAAGAAGGATATTTTGAGCATTATCACTTAATTGATGGTAAAGCCATTCCCCACTGGATTATTGAAACTGTAAGGAAATGGTATAACCAGTCAGTGCCTGGTAGTTTCAATGTGCAAGACTTTGTTAAAGATCTCGTCCTTCCATTTCGAACCATTGGATAAAACTTAACGTGGTCTTAAATATTAAATAGTCTTCTGCAAACTAGAATTATATAAACCAGTGACCTTACATTTCTCATCACAGGGGACTTTGTGAAAACTCAGTCTCCAAAATCCTAAGTAGTTACAACTATCAAAAAGTGTCCTCAATTCATTTTACAAAAGTGAATTGAGGACACTTGTGTTTTATGGTAATAGAAACAAACGTGGGGATGTGAAACTAATTCGATAACTCCTTATTACTACCCTAGAGGCTATTTGACAAACATTAGTTTATATATTTGAACCACTACCAAAGGAATTAGTGATAAGCCAAATACCGTAATAAACTGTCCATAATTTAACGATACAACTTCAAAAATTCCTTCGAGTGGTCTTATGGTCACTACCATTGTCATTAATGAAAAACCGATAATAACTGACAGCCAAAGTATCTTGTTAGTGAAGACCCCTACGTGAAAGATTGACTCTTTGGATCTTGAGTTAAACCCATGTAATAACCTGGAAAAACCTAAGGTTGCAAAAGCCATAGTAGTAGCCACCATCGTATTTCCTGTAGCCAATCCTATGTAAAAGGCGATTATTGTACTTACTGCAATGATAAAGCCTTCCGCTAATACCTCTAATCCAAAAGACTTGTCCAGAATGTGTGCATCTTTTCTTCTTGGTTTTTCTTTCATAACATTTTCGTTGTGGGGTTCCAGCCCTATGGCAATGGCCGGAAGGCTATCAGTTACAAGGTTGATAAAGAGTAAATGCACTGGAGCAAAAGGAACAGGCAGTGCAAGAACTGAAGCATAGATTACGGTCAAAATTCCAGCAGTATTTCCCGACAACAGGAACTTTATCGAATTCTTAATATTAGCGAATATACTTCGTCCATTAGAAACCGCCTTAATAATCGTGGAAAAATTATCATCTGTCAAAACCATAGATGCGGCATCCTTAGCAACCTCTGTTCCTGTGATCCCCATGGCAATCCCTATATCCGCCTGTTTAAGAGCGGGAGCATCATTTACGCCATCACCAGTCATTGCAACGACATTGCCCTTATCCTGCCAGGCCCTTACGATTCTTATCTTATGTTCAGGGGATACCCTGGCGTATACTGAAATCTTTTCAACTTTCTCTCTAAGGGCCTCGTCACTTAGTTGATCGAGCTCATAGCCTTCCACAGCCTCTGTTTCGCTCTTTAAAATCCCAATTTGTTTTGCTATAGCAGACGCCGTAATCTTATGATCACCTGTAATCATAACAGGTTTAATCCCAGCATTTTGGGCACTTGCAATTGCTGGTGCCGACTCCTCTCTTGGAGGATCCATCATGGAAATAAGCCCTATAAAGATTAGATCCTTCTCATCGTCTAATTCTAGTTTTCTTGCAGCCTCCATTTCCTTATAGGACAGAGCTAATACTCTTAACCCACTTTCAGAGAAATCCCTGTTCACCTTCTCAATTCTTTTTCTCTCTTCTTCCGTTAGGAGTTCTATTCCCCCATCCTTTTGTACACTTACCACTCTGGAAAGCATAACATCTAATGCTCCTTTAGTAAGCATCATAGTTTTACCATTCAGGGTATTTACAGTACTCATTAGCTTTCGATCAGAATCGAAGGGGATTTCCCCCAATCTTGGATGATCCTCCCTCATCTTTTCTTCATCTAAACCATATATATCTCCCAAATTCACAAGAGCAATTTCTGTTGGGTCCCCGATTTCTTTATCCTTAACCGTTATAGCATCATTACATAATAGTGCCACCTGTACAAGCTTTTTTTCCAGCCATTTGTCATGATCCAATTCATCGTAGTCTAATACTTTCCCATCCACAAAAATCTTTTGTACTTTCATTTTGTTCTGGGTTAAGGTCCCCGTTTTATCTGAGCAAATCACAGAGACACTACCAAGACCCTCAACTGCAGGGAGTTTTCTAACAATAGCGTTTTGTTTGGCTAGTTTTTGTGTTCCCATAGCTAGAACAATCGTTACAATGGAGCTTAAAGCCTCGGGTATTGCTGCTACCGCTAAAGATACAGCAAACAAAAGTGATTCCATCAGAGCTTGGCCTCTGGATAAATTAACTGCAAAAATTAATCCAGATAAAGCAAGTATTAGAATAGCAAGTTTTTTACCAAAATCATCGAGATTAACTTGCAAGGGCGTTTTCTTTTCTTGGGCACTTTTCAACAGATTAGCAATCTTTCCTATCTCAGTATTCATGCCGATAGCGGTTGAAATCACTACAGCCCTGCCATAGGTTACAAAACTTCCCGAGAAAACCATGTTCTTTCTATCCCCTATGGCTATATGTTCTCCCTCAATGATTTCAGAATTCTTTAAAATACTCACAGATTCTCCTGTTAAGGAACTCTCATCTGCCTGTAGACTATAATTCTCTAGAATTCTTCCATCTGCACTTACAAAATCTCCCGCGTCTAAGTATAGAATATCTCCCACGAGGATTTCTCTTGATGGAATTTCTACCTTTTGACCATTTCTTAACACTTTTGCATTCGGGGAAGATAAGGACTTTAAGCTCTTAAGGGACTGCTCTGCTTTTAGATGTTGTATAGTTCCCAAAATCCCATTAATAATTACTACAACTAAAATAACTAACGTACTCTCAAGTTTACCTAAAAAAGCAGAAATTGCTGCAGCCGCTAATAAAATCAGTACTAAGAAGTCTTTAAACTGCTCTAAGAATACTCGAATAGGACCTTTTCGACCCTTTTCTTCCAATTCATTAAAGCCCTGTTCCTTTCTCCTACTTACTACCTCTTCATCATTTAGCCCTCTTTCCGTAACTCCCAAGGTTTCCATTACTTTAGCTGCTGATAATTTATAAAACTCTTGCATCTAACTACTCCTCTCAATTGCATGGCTGATGATTATTATTCCTTGAAGAAATAATAATATAACTATCTTTTGGAATAGGCCCAATATATGTTTACTATGGAATAATGTTAGACATTCATTTTTTGTTAATGTCCCCTATTTAATGAGCTTGAGCCTACCTATAACCATACACATTACAAGATAATAATAGTATATAACAATTATTCTAAAATAAGAAATATACTCGCAAGCTATCCAGCTGACTTTTTAGACATAATAGGGATAAAAGAATTCCTAGTGTAAAAACTAACCATACTTAAGGATGGTGGAATATGCAAAAATCATTGTACGATCTTCAAATAGAATTATGGAAACTTTCCTATCAGCGATGGAGTACACAGGAACTTTTCTCGTTACCTTGGTTCTTTAATATCGCCTTTTTGTTAATCCTTTATGTGATATGGATTAAGCTTCTTGACAAACGAAGGATACGAGAGATATTGTTATTCGGCTCGCTGATTGCTGTTTCAGCAACCTTTATAGATATAGCTGCCGTAACAACCGGACTTTGGGAGTATAAAGTTCGACTTCTCCCTATTAGTCCAGCTCCCTTTCCATTTGACTATACAGTAGTACCAATTCTTTACATGTTTGTCTTACAATACACATCCTCGTGGTTTAATTATTTAATCGGTTCTTTAGTTGCCTCAGCCTTATTTTCCTTCGTTATCTCTCCGGTCTATGTTTTATTTGGAATTAAGGAATATCATAATTTCAATTACTTCTATCTGTTTATTCTCGTATTTGTAGTTACCACAATAGTAAAATTTGTTTATAATTGGATAACAACTATAGAATATAAAAATCTGTAACATAGGTTAATAGTAATGAAGTATAGCCCCAAAAAACAAGTGTAACCCAATCATATTCAGAGGTAAATTTTATAACACACATGCCCCTGTATTCCGATTTATTCGAATACAGGGGCATGTGTGTTTTCTATCACCGGTAACAAGGTTCCAATAATTTTAGTCAGGTAACCTTGAAAGTGCTTTTTTGTTTAAATTTAGTTTTCCAAGTGTTTTATTAATGTGGGGTCAACAATTGAATTTCCAGTGTATAATACCAATTAAAAAGGATTTGCAAAGTCATAACTGCAACACTCCTTCCTATCCCAATTACTATGACTCTTTTATTCTCGTAAGTATTTCTTGGTACCTATCTAAGGCAGTATGCAACTCATGGCATGCTGCCACGGTTTCTGAATTAGTAAAAGATTTATCCTCTTGTACCTGGTTTGTGCTCGAGCGCAATTCTTTGATTTGGTTTACTACTTTATCTAATTTAGTCACAAGTATCCCTCCTAACAGGTTGCGATGATTAGTATACCCCATCAAAAGATATAAATGGGATAATGAACATAAAAACAACCACAGGTTACCGACATACGTACAAATGTATTTGTCAACTTAAAAGTTGACCACCTTGATAACTAAAAAGTTGACCTACC
>JADQBO010000282.1 GCA_016278585.1 Desulfosporosinus sp. | reverse complement strand
AACACACTTTAAAGTGTGTTAAAAGGACCGTCCCCTTTACACGCCCATGCCCGCCCTTTACACGCACGTCTAAGCTCTGCCAACTGTTTTGAGCAAGCCTTGAATTAAAGCTTGTGGCCGCGGTGGGCAGCCTGGTATATAGACATCGACTGGAATAATATTATTAACCCCCCCTGAGCTTGCGTAGCTTTTACCACAAATTCCGCCACTGCAGGCACAGGTGCCGACAGCTACGACAAGTTTCGGGGCGGGGGTTGCAGCAAAGGTCTTATGCACTGCTATTTCTAAGTTTCTCGTAACTGGTCCGGTAACCATCAACACATCAGCATGACGAGGAGACGCCACAAAATCAAAACCTAAACGTTGTATATCATAAACAGGGCCCGTCAGAGTCGTCATTTCCCACTCACAAGCATTACATGACCCGGAATCGAGGTGGCGTATGTGAACTGAATTTTTAAAAGCCTGAACGTGAGGGGCTTGAACGACACGTTCAGCTAATTCATATTGCCGACCTTGAATAATGGCACGCTTACAAACCTCAATACAGTAGCCACAGAAAATACATTGTTTGGAGTCCACTGCCCAAAAAACGTCATTCTCCCCCTGCCGTAATTTAATGGCCTTTGTTGGACATACATCCGCACACTGACCACATTGAACGCAACTCTGCTGTTGCCACTCTGGTAAACCCTGAAAACCAGGCGCCGGAACACTCTCAGTTTCCGGATAGTCCGTTGTAACTGTACCTGTCTTTAAACTCTTACGAAAAAGTCTGAGCACCCAAAGCCCTCCTAAAAACATACTTATATTTTATCTATCCAGACAAGAATAACATAGCTCAAAGCTCTTGTTTATTACAGGGAAGTCAGGAATAATATTTCCAGGTACTGTTGAAGGAACTACTGGCCAATTTACGTAAGACGCTGAGCGAACCATATATCGGTAAATCGTTTTGTCCTTACCAATCATGATAAAATGCACATTTTCCCCTCGAGCAGACTCTGTCATCCCCACAGCATAACGATAGGGAATCATCTCCCCTAAGGGTTGGATTAATTTCCCTATAGGCAGCGATGCCAAACTTTGTCTAATAATGTTTATTGATTCAAAGGTTTCATCTATCCTTACCCTAACCCTTGCTAAGACATCTCCTAACTCATAAACTGGCACCTTAAAGGAAATACGGTCGTAAGCTGCATACGGGTGGTCTCGCCTAACATCCCGATTGACGCCCGTCGCTCTTGCTGCCGGCCCGACTGCGTGCATGTCGCTGTCGGTTCTGTTCAATAGGATACCGGTAGTTTCAACTCTATCCATGTAAGAATTAGAATCTAACATAATTTCCACAAAATCTCTAAATTCAAGCTCTAACTTATCTAACACAACTATAATAAGGTCGCTGTCTAAAATTGAAATATCCCGCCTCACTCCACCAGGGATATTAATCCCCCTCAAAAATCTACTCCCAAAGACTAATTCGTTAAGTCCCATAAGTTCTTCTTTCAAACGTGCTCCGTGCATTGTTCCAAAAGCGAATCCAACACCCGCACAAATATTTCCAATATCCCCAACGTGATTATATAAACGTTCAAGTTCCAAAACGACTGTCCTGATATAATTAACCCTCATAGAAACGTTAGTTCCAGATAATTTCTCTAAGGCCTGACAATAAGAGGTGGTATGAGAAAAGGAACAAGCCCCGCAAATTCTTTCCACGATCGGCAATGCTTCTAAGGCATTTTTACCTTCGGCTAGCTTTTCCATCCCCCTATGAGTATAGAACAATCTAGCCTCCAAATTTATGACAGTATCCCCCACTGAACTAAATAAGAAATGGCCTGGTTCAATAATTCCCGCATGAATGGGACCAACGGGAACTTGCATAACCCCTTCACCCTCAACCTTATCGTATGCTAACTGACCCTCCGTCCTTGGAATCTTAGACTCTAAGCTAAAATCCTTCCGCAGTGGAAACAACCCCTCCGGCCAATCCTCATGTACTGCCAAACACCGTTTGTCTGGATGCCCAATAGGATCTAAGCCGAAAAGATCCCGAATTTCCCGTTCATACCAATGAGCCGCAGGAACTTCCTTTGTTATGGAAAGAAATGAGGGTTCAGCTTCCGCTATTGCTACAGTCATTACGATCAAATACTTTTCTTGATCGTTGGCAAATGTATAAAATAAGCGAAACAGTCCGTGGATAACTCTCTCATCCGTAGCCGTCAGTTGGATTAAAGGAAACCCCCAATCCCTTAATTTTATAGCCAGGATTGGAACATCGTTCTTTTTAACTTCCAGGCGCAGCTCATCTACATAAGCTTTAGTGATAATTACCCTGTTTCCAAAAAAATTTAATATAAGTGACAATACCCTATCTTGCCTTGTCATCAACGATTTCCCCCTATAAATACGGTCGTTACTTGTTGAAGAATGTCATTAATAAATTCCGGGATATATATCCCTAAGATAAAAACGGGTACCAGTGAAATCAAAATAAGGACTGGGGCAAGTTTCCCTTGCTCACCGACTTGAACTCGGCTTGGCGGGGTTCCTAGTACCATCTTACTTATAGCGTAAATAACTCCCGTAAAGATTAATGTAATTAAGATTAATATTAAACTCGAAACCACATACCTACCTTCAGCAAACCCTGAACTAAGAATGATAAATTCACTCAAAAAGATACTAAAGGGAGGCGCTCCGGCAATTGCTAAGCCACCAATCATCAACGCAGGACCTGTAACTGGCATAGTTTTGAATAATCCTTTAATTCTCAGAATTCTCTTGGTCCGATAATGTTGACTAACATTACCCACTATGAAAAATAACAATGATTTAGTTAGAGCATGATTAATCATGTGCAGGAAAGCACCATAAAGTGCTAGTTTACCTCCCAAACCTACTGCAGCAGCAATTATCCCCATGTGCTCAATACTGGAATAAGCGAGCAGTCTTTTAATGTCGTGTTGAACAAGTATGAAGGGTAACGCAACAGCAATTGATAAGACCCCAAAAATTAATATCAAATTTGAGGAGAACTGTGGTCCTAATGATTCGGAAACAATTAAGTGGAAACGGATAATACTATAAAAGGCACAATTTAAAAGAACACCCGAAAGCATGGCACTTATTGGAGAAGGAGCCTGGCTATGAGCGTCGGGTAACCATGTATGCATAGGTGCTAAACCCACTTTCGTTCCATAGCCAACTAAAGCAAAAATAAACGAAAGCCTAAGTAACATTGGATCAAGCTGTGTGGCAACCCGCCTTAGAGTCTGCCAATCTAAAGAACCACTTTCCCCAGTCACTGACACTGCTGCATAGTGCAAAAGGATTGTTCCGAACAAAGCAAAGATAATTCCTACTGTACAAATAATTATATATTTCCACGCAGCTTCTAAAGAAGTCTTCTTATTGTAAAAACCAACCAATAAGGCAGTAGCAAGAGTCGTTCCCTCTACCGCAACCCACATAATACCCAAGTTCGCAGAAACAAGCACGAGAAACATGGTGAATACAAAGATATATAACCAAAAATAATACCATTTTAGACGACTTTCTAAAAACTCTCCTTCTCTAATATCGTGAGTCAGATAACTTAACGAGTACAAGGCGACCATAAACGCGATGATGGCAACTAAGCTTAGGATTAAAGCGCTTAGAGCATCAATAAAGATAAATTGACCCCAAATCAAACTAGAGCCCCCAAATACTTGTTGAGCAATAAGTAGGGCTGTTAAGAGAATCGTTCCTGAGCCTAGTATACTGATAACCCCTAATGCTCTTGAGTTCTTGATGATCAGACTTAACAGCGCAATGACTAACGGTAGAGCGAGTAAAATCAGTGGCATAAAAATCAACCCCGTAAATTCCTTAGATTTTTTGTGTCAATCGTGTCAAAGCTCCGATTAATTTGGAACACTAACACACCCATGATTAAAACACCTACCAAAATATCCATAAATATCCCAAGCTCGATCACCAAAGGCATTCCATGAGTTGTACCAATTCCCGCCAAAAAGATCCCATTCTCCATAACAACTAATCCTACAATTTGCATAATCGGAAATTTAAGATTAATCATAAGGAATAGACCAATCAGCATCAAGGCGATCGCAGCTGGTAATGCTTCGTGAATGAGACCAGACCCTTCTCCGATAACATGGCCAGTCGCTAAATATGACATGAAGACCAACAAAACGGCAAACAACAAGGAAATTCTCAAACTAAGAAAGGACTCAACCTCCCTGGTGCTCACCACTCTGCTGACGGCTTTCCTGAGAACAAAAGGGATTATTGCAGCTTTCACCACTAATGTTAATAACGCAGCCATATACATTTCATGAATTCCCGTGGCCCACCCAAGTGTCATACATAAGGCGACAAGTAAGAGACCTTGAATCATAACCGCCATGATCACGCTATTAAAACGACGTGCCACCATAATTAAGAATACTGTCGCCAAGATTAGAGTGATTAAAAAATTCACGAGACCCTGATAATTTTGCATCCCCATGATCAATTACCCCCTGAACACAAACTTAGAAACGAGTCCTATTAAGCCTATTAAAAAAGACCCTAAGAGCAAATCGGGCACCTTAAACAACCTAGTTTTAGCGAAAGAAGTCTCAACCACAGCCATTACGATCCCTAGGACTATTACTTTTAAAATAAACCCTAAAGTACCTAACATTAAGGCACCTATACCTCCCGAGACAGCTATTCCCCAAGGGAAAAAGAGATTAATCAGTAATGTAAAAATTAGGAGCTGTTTAATTGAAACACCCACGGACAATAACGCTAGATGTTTACCTGAATACTCCAAAAGCATACCTTCATGAATCATGGTTAACTCTAAATGAGTATCTGGGTTATCGACTGGTATTCGCCCGGTTTCCGCAATAGCCACCACAAATAAGGCTACAAAAGACATTAGATGAGCGAGTGTTAAATCCCCTCCTCCACCATTTATGACACTCTGGACAATTCCTACAAGGTTTGTAGTTCCCCCAGCGATCGCCATTGTAAAGAGAGGTAACATAAACGCTGGTTCAGCAACCGCCGCCACAGCCATTTCCCTACTACTACCCATTCCACCAAAGGCGCTTCCAGCGTCTAAACCTGCTAGAGCCAAGAAAAATCGAGCAAGCGCAAAAAGATAAACAATAAGTATGAGATCCCCAGTGAAACCTAAAAAACTATCAGTTACTACTACGGGAACCATTGCGGCTACCACTAACATTGAAGAAAGGTAAATATGGGGAGTTACCCGGAAAATCCATGAGCTATGTTCAGATACCACTGATTCTTTTTGCATATACTTATAAAGATCAAGATATGGTTGGAAGATATTAGGCCCCTTACGTGTTTGAAAAAAGGCCTTCGTCTTCTTGATAATTCCAGTCAATAACGGAGCTAATAATATAATTAAGAGTATTTGATAAGCACCGATAGCTACTTCTCGAACCACATAATCCTCCCCCTATCTCGCAAAAATTAGCAACACAACTAGAGTAACAAAGATATACCCCAAATAAAGCTGAATACTTCCTGATTGTAACACAGTCACTTTATTCGCTAACTTTAAAAAAAATTTGAGTTGCGGCCTATAAAGGTTATCTTCAAAGAAGGGTTTAATAGCCCCACTATATTTAATACTACTAGTAAAATAGGGTTTATGAACAAATTCCTTCTTGATCTCTCTGGTCGGCTGAAAAATGGTGCGAAACATAATACGGATAGGCTTAGAAAAAGAGGTAGCATTGTACTCCATTTTAGTCGTTAGAGCTGTTCCACAATTCCAAGTTTCATCGATTCGGGTTTTTCTAAACTTACCATATTTGCTAAGCAGTACAGAAACAAATACTGCAACGAACACCAAAACTATGAGAATGATAAGCGGGGATATGGAAGTACTTACAGCAGCTAGGCCTTGGTCCATAATCGGTGTGACATTCAGCCAGCGATACCCACCCATAAGGGGGAGGGTTTCCATCCCTATAAGGCTTGCCGTAACAGGGCTTAACAAGTTAAACGCCATAAAAGGCATAACCCCAAAGATCAAGCATAAAAACGCTAAAAGACCCATACCTACTAGCATTGTACGAGGTACTTCTTTAGCTTTTTCTGCCTTGATACTGCGAGGCAAGGCCAAAAACATGATTCCAAAGGCTTTAACGAAGCAAGCAGCCGCCAGAGCACCTGTTAAAGCCAAAGCAGCGCCTAGAACCGGTCCCAAAATATTCATGGCTACTCCAAGTTTAGCCGATCCCAACGCCAATAACGCTTGGTACGTCAACCACTCGCTGGCGAAACCATTAAAAGGCGGGATGGCTGAGATAGAGATTGCGCCAATAAGAAAAAAGAATCCCGTCCAAGGCATTCTTTTTAATAGCCCACCCATTTCTTCGATGTTTTTGGTTCTCGTCGCAAAATGAACGGCCCCTGCTCCCAAAAAGAGTAATCCTTTGAAAACAGCGTGATTAAGCGTATGAAATAATCCCGCCGTCAAGCCAATTAACGCAAGATCATTGTAGCCATAACTAGTAAAAATTAGAGTAACACCAATACCCATGAAGATTATTCCAATATTCTCTACGCTATGGTAGGCCAGCAAACGTTTAATATCATGTTCCATTAAAGCATACATTACACCTAACAGAGCTGATACAACCCCAATAAGTAAGATTAATACCCCCCACCAAGCCGGTCCAACCCCTAAAACATCAAAGGCAATTCTGATAAAACCATAAATCGCTGTTTTCAACATAACTCCAGACATTATAGCTGAAACATTGCTTGGTGCAGCAGGGTGAGCTTTAGGTAACCAAATATGTAAGGGTACTATTCCTGCCTTAGTCCCAAATCCGAGTGTAACTAGAATGAAAATACCTGTTTTTAAGGTTGGCGAAAGATTATATGCTAGAGATGAATAATCACTGAAGTAATAACTACCTGTTTCTTTATATAAGAGTAAAAAAGCAATAACGATAAAAGCAGTACCAATATGGGTCATCACAACATATATAAAACCAGCCCTACGAACTCGAGCCTCCTGATGTTCAAATACCACCAAAGAATAAGAAACTAACGACATTAATTCCCAGAAAAAAAGAAACATAAATATATTACTGCTAGACACTAGAGCCAACATTGAGAGAATAAAAAGGTTATAGAATAAACCTAAAACCCCTACATTTTGTTTATTAATATAGGTACTAACGTAACCATAAGAAAAGATAGACACAGAAAAACTAAGGACTGAGATAACCGTAATAAAAAAAGCAGCTAAAGGATCCAGACTAAATTGAAGGTTAATTCCGAAAATTGACCAAGGTAAGTTTACCTCTAAATTGACCTTCGACAACAATAGTGTTGTACCTAAAATCAGTCCGGATAGGCTAGCCACGTTGGCAAACGTAAATCCCACCAAAATACTTACGCATGAATTTCTTTGCAAAAGATAGGATAATAGGCCTCCAACTAACAGTGATCCTAACATAACTATAAATAATA